>JADGHC010000094.1 GCA_019689655.1 Microbispora sp. | reverse complement strand
TTGATTCCAAACCCGGGACGCGATTCCAAACCCGGGACGCGTCTTAGGCGCCTTAGGAGCTGCCCCGGAGTCCTACGCCACCCGGCCGCGCCAGAGATAAGGCATCCGCCCGATGTGCCGCACCCCGCCTTAGACCGAGCCTTGAGGTGTAAGGGAAACGACCCGGCACGAGGAGACACCGAGATGGGTCCGGAACTGCACTACCAAGTGATCGTGAGCCGCGCGGCCGAGCTTCGGGAGGAGGCCGCCAACCATCGCCGCGCCCGCCAGGCGCAGGCGGCGCAGAAGACGAAGCAGCGCTCCGGCCAGCGCCGGCTGCGTGCGGCCTTCGGCAAGCTCCGCACGTCATGAGGCGCGTACGAAGGCCCGGCCGGATCCTCCCTCCCGGCCGGGCCTTTGCACCACCATGAGTACCGTCCGTCAGGTAGGTATGGCCATAAAACCAGGCGAACCGACGGAAGGGGTCATGACATGCTTAACGCCATGACACGCCGGGCGGTGAGCCCCGTCTTCGTCGGGCGGGGCGCGGAGCTGGAGACCCTGGGCGAGGCCTACGACCAGGCTCGCAAGCAGGCCACCGCGGCGGTGCTCATCGGCGGCGAGGCGGGCGGGGGGAAGACCCGCCTCGCCGTCCGGTTCGCCGAGCAGGCGGCGCAGGACGGCGCCCGCGTGCTCGTCGGGGGCTGCGTGGAGCTGTCCGCCGAGGGCCTTGCGTACGCGCCGTTCACCGCCGCGCTGCGGCAGCTCGTCAGGGAGATGGGCGCGGCCGAGGTCGCCGCCCTGCTGCCCGACGGCGCCGGCCGCGACCTGGCCAGGCTGCTGCCGGAGTTCGGCGAGCCCAGCGGCGACGGGGAGACCGAGTCGGCCCGGGCCCGGCTGTTCGAGCTGATCCTCACCCTGCTCGAGCGGCTGTCCGAGCGGCGGCCGGTGGTGCTCGTCATCGAGGACATCCACTGGGCCGACCGCTCCAGCCGCGACCTCATCGCCTTCCTCAGCCGCAACCTCAAGACGGCTCCCGTCCTGATGGTCATGACGTACCGCTCGGACGAGTTGCACCGCACCCATCCCCTGCGGCCGGTGCTCGCCGAGCTGGGGCGGGTCGACGGCGTGATCCGGCTCGAGCTGCCCCGCTTCACCCAGGCCGAGGTCGCCGCGCAGATGGCCGGAATCCTCGGGGTGACCCCCGAGTTCGCCAAGGTGGACCGGGTGTTCGAGCGCAGCGGCGGCATCCCGCTGTTCGTGGAGGCGCTGCTCGACTGCGGCGACGAGCGCTCGTTCCCCGACTCACTGCACGACCTGATCATCGGCTCGGTGGAGCGGCTGCCCGAGGAGACCCAGCGGGTGCTGCGGATCGCCGCCGCCGGCGGCGTACGCGTCGGGCACGACCTCCTCGCGGCGGTCAGCGGGCTGTCCGACGTCGACCTGGAGAACGCGCTGCGCCCGGCCATCGCGGCCAACGTGCTGCAGGTGGCCGACGGCGGGGCGTACGCGTTCCGGCACGCCCTGATCCGCGAGGCGGTCCACGACGAGCTGCTGCCCGGCGAGCGCACGCGGATGCACGCGCGGTACGCCGAGGAGATCGACCGCGACCGCAGCCTGGTGCCCCCGGGCCGGGCGGCCATCGAGATCGCCCACCACTGGTACTCCGCCCGCAACGACCTGTGGGCCCTGATCTCGGCCTGGGAGGCGGCGGAGAAGGCGGCCAAGTCGTTCGCCTACACCGAGCAGATCCAGCTCCTCGACCGCGTGCTGACGCTGTGGGACAAGGTGCCCGACGCCGCCGAGCGCATCGGGCACGACCACTGCACCGTGCTCGCGCGGGCCTCGGAGGCGGCGTACGTCGCCGGCGACATGGAGCTGGCCGCCAAGTACGTACGCGGCGCGCTGGCCGAGCTGGACGAGCGGACCGACCCGGAACGGGTGGCCGAGCTGCTGGTCCGCATGTCGAACATCAAGATCCAAAGGGGCAAGGCCGGCGGGCTGGAGGAGCTGCGGCGCGCCGAGCGCCTGGTCCCGCTGCCCGGCGACATCCGCACCCTCGTGCTGACCCGGCTGGGCACGGTGCTGATCAACTCCGACGAGATCGTCGAGGGCACCGCGCTCACCGAGGAGGCGCTGCGCACTGCCCGCAAGAGGGGCGACGAGGTCCAGGAGGCCGACCTTCTGATGAACCTCGCGCTCGGGCACTCGATCAACGGCGACCTGGAGACGGCGATCGCCATGAACGAGCGTGCCCTGGCCATCGGGACCCGGCTCGGCTCGCCCCGCATCATCCTGCGCGCCCTGGCCAACAACGTCGACGCCCTCGACAACCTCGGCCGCTCGGAGGAGGCCGTGGCACTCGCGCTGGAGGGGGAGAAGCTCGCCCGGCGGTTCGGCAGGTATCGCCACCAGGGCACGTTCATCGCCAACAACCGCGCGGAGGCGCTGGAGTCCCTCGGCCGGTGGGACGAGGCCATCGAGGTCATCGAGCGGGCGTTGACGATGGGGCCGACCCTGCGCAACCGGTGGCACATGCTGCGGGTCCGGGCGGACATCGCGATCGCGCGCGGCGAGGAGGACCTGGCGCACGACATCCTCACCGAAATCGGTGCGTTCTCTCCACATCAGGACGAGCAGACGCAGGAGCGGACGAGCAACACCCGCCTGCTCGTGGCCTGGCACCTGCTGCGCGGCGAGCCGCTGCAGGCCCTCGCCGTCCTGGAGAGGGCGCTGGAGAACCCGCCGCGTACGGGCAAGGCGATGCTCGCCGGCCGGCTGCTCGCGTCGGTCCGCTACGTCTGCGACGCGGCGGCGCCGGTCGCCCCCGAGCGGGTCGAACGCGTCCGCGCCCTCGGCGACCGGCTCGCCGAGAACCTGGGCGACGGGCCGGTGGACAAGGCGTTCGAGCTGGTGTATCGGGGGGAGTTCGACGCCGCGGCGCAGGCGTGGGGACGGCTCGGCCGCCCGTACGTGCGGGCCAAGGCGCTGGTGCTGGCCGCCCTGGCCGCCGCCGCGAACGGCGACCGCGAGGGGGCCTCCGCGCGGCTGCGTGAGGCCTGCCCGGTCGCGGTGGAGCTGCGCGCGACCCCCATGATCACCCGGATTGAGACGCTGGCCCGCCGCCTCGGCACACCGTTGTCCGGCACCCCGTTGTCCGGCGCCGTGCCGTCCCAGCCCGTACGGCAGGCCGACCTGACCCCGCGCGAGCTGGAGGTGCTGCGCCTGGTGGCGGCCGGGCGCAGCAACCGGGAGATCGCGGCCGAGCTGTTCATCTCGGCCAAGACGGTCAGCGTGCACGTGTCGAACATCCTGCCCAAGCTGGGCGTGTCGACCCGGGGCGAGGCCGCCGCCGCGGCCCACCGGCTGTCCCTGCTCGATTAGCCGAACAGGGGCTCGGCCAGCAGGAGCAGGCCGAAGACGGCGAACGCGGCGGCGGCGCCGTACTTGATCCACTTATCCGGCAGGCGCGTGCCGAGGAACCGGCCGACCAGAATGGCCACCGCGTCGGCGGCGACCATGCCCAAGGTCGAGCCGACCCACGTGCCGAACCAGCCGTGCTGGGTGGCCAGCGTGATCGTGGCGAGCATGGTCTTGTCGCCCAGCTCGCTGAGGAAGAACGCCACGGCGACGGCGACGAACGCGTTGCGGGTGGCCTTGGCCGCCTTGCTCTTCTCCTCCTCGGTGAGTTCGTCGCCGCGCAGCGTCCACACCGCGAAGGCGAGGAACGCCAGGCCGGCGATGACGGAGATCGCGGTGGTGGGCAGGGCGTCGCCGACGACTCTGCCGAGGCCGACGCTGACGAGGTGGACGAGCGCGGTCGCGGCCGTGATGCCGGCCAGCACCGGGAGCGGCTTGAACCGGGTCGCGAAGGTCAGGGCCATCAACTGGCTCTTATCGCCCAGCTCGGCCACGAAGATGACGACGAGGGAGATCCACAGGGCTTGCACGGGTCGCCTTTTGTCCCTTCCGGGGGGCTGCGACCGGGCCGCCGTCCATCCCCGGGGAGTTCGGGCACGACTTCGGCCCGGCAGCATGCGGTCATGACTGTCGGGCCGAAGGTCTCGTCCGCCACACGGGCTCCACGACCGGGCGCGCGACGCGCCAGTATGTCGATCAGTGGATTCCGGACTACTCCCCTTCGGTTTCCCGTGAGTCTAGCCGACCTAAAGACTCACTCCCACCAGTACGGGCTCGTTGACGAGCCACACCCCGAACTTCTCGTGCACGCCGTCGCGCACCTCGCGGGCCAGCGCCAGCAGTTCGTCGGTCCGCGCCTCGCCCGAGGGGTTGGTGAGCGCCAGCGTGTGCTTGGTCGAGATGCGGGCCCGCCCCTTCTCGTAGCCCTTGGGGAACCCGGCCTGCTCGATCAGCCACGCCGCCGGGACCTTGACCATGCCGCCGGGCATGTCGAACCGCGGGTGTCCGGGGGCCCGCGATGCCAGGGCCGCCGCCTCGTCCGGGCCGAGCACGGGGTTGGTGAAGAAGGAGCCGGCGCTGCGCGTGTCCGGGTCGCCGGGGTCGAGGACCATGCCCTTGCCGCGCCGCAGCTCCAGGACCGCCTCCCGCGCGTCCGTCAGCGGCACCCGCTCGCCGATCTCCACGCCGAGCCGGGCGGCCAGCTCCCGGTACGCCACGGGCCCCGACAGCGGCGAGCGCTCCAGGGCGTAGGTGACCGCCAGCACCACGTGCCTGCCGGGGTCGTGCTTGAACGCGCTGTCCCGGTAGGCGAAGCCGCACTCGGCGGCGGTGAGCTCCCCCACCTGTCCGGTCGTCCGGTCGTACACGCGGACGCCGGCGATGATCTGGGCGACCTCCTGCCCGTACGCGCCGACGTTCTGGATCGGGGTGGAGCCCACCAGCCCGGGAATCCCCGACAGGCACTCGATCCCCGACCAGCGCTCGGCCACGCAGCGGGCGACCAGGGCGTCCCAGTCCTCCCCCGCCTGCACGGTGACCAGCACCCGGCCGTCCTCGGCCGTCACGTCGACGCCCCTGGTGGCGACGCGCACCACGAGCCCGTCGAACCCGTCGTCGGACACCACGAGGTTGCTGCCGCCGCCGAGGACCAGCACCGGCTCGCCCGCACGGTCGGCCTCGGCCACGACCGCGATCAGCTCGTCCTGGGTCTCCGCCCGCGTGAACGCCCGGGCGGGCCCGCCCGTCCGCAGCGTCGTGTACGGCGCGAGCGGCACCCCTGCCAACCGGTCAGCCATCGATCTCCTCGTTACCCAGCACCGCGACGGCCAATCGGGCCGGTCAGGAGAGCTGGACCACCGCGCGGGCCTTGGACAGCACGCGGGAGTCGCCGGACTTCGCGGTCAGCGCGACCACGACGCGCTTGTCCTCGCGCTTTTCCTCGATGACCCCGCTGATCGTGATCGTGGCGCCGTTGTCGTCGTCCGGCACCACGACCATGGACGAAAAGCGCACGCCGTACTCCACCACGGCGCCGGGGTCGCCCGCCCAGTCCGTCACGAACCGGCCGCCCTGCGCCATCGTGTACATGCCGTGCGCGATGACGTCCGGCAGGCCGACCGCCTTCGCGTGCCGCTCGTTCCAGTGGATGGGATTGAAGTCGCCCGAGGCGCCGGCGTACCGCACCAGGTCCACCCGGCGGACCCGGTACTCGACGGCCGGGATCTCCTGGCCGGTCTCCACCTCGTCGTACTTGACCGTCGCCGCCATGGTCAGGCCGCCCCTCCCCGCTCCACGATGATGTTGTAGGTCCGGCAGACCAGCTCCCCGGATGTGGTCGAGATGTCGCTGCGCAGGGTCAGGAACTCGTTGCGGCCCACGCTGCGGATCTCCGTGATGGTCGAGGCGCACACCAGCTCGTCGCCCGCGTGGATGGGCCGCTCGTACTCGAACCTCTGCTCGCCGTGCACGACCATCGCGAAGTTGAGCCCGAGCTCGGGGTCGGCGAGCGCGTCACCGGTCCCGAGGAGGCTGAACACGATGGGGAACGTGGGCGGCGCGATGACGTCCGGGTGCCCGGCCGCCACGGCGGCCTGCCTGTCGTGGTAGATCGGGTTGGAGTCGCCGATCGCGGTGGCGAACTCGCTGATCTTCACACGGCTGACCTCATAGGGCGCGGACGAGGTGTACGTCCGCCCGACGAAATCGCGGTTCAACGGCATCGGGCCGGGCTCCTTCGGATGAGCTGGGTTGCCACTGGGGATCAACGCTACCGACACGACAAACCGGCGTCCCCGGAAGGGGAACGCCGGCGTCGGAAGTGCGTGCGGTCCTCGCGCGAGTGAACCTAGCGGGTCTCGCGGTGCGCCCGGTGCGTCTTGCAGTTGGGGCAGTACTTCTTCAGCTCAAGCCGATCCGGGTCGTTGCGCCGGTTCTTCCGCGTGATGTAGTTGCGGTGCTTGCACTCCTGGCAGGCCAGCGTGATCTTCGGCCTGACGTCTGCGGCAGCCACGTGGGAGTGCCTTTCTGCGTTCGGGACTACTGGACAACCCAGACCGGGACCCCTTCGCGAGGTGGCCCGGCAGGGTAGTAGCGGAGGCCGGACTTGAACCGGCGACACAGCGATTATGAGCCGCTTGCTCTGCCTGACTGAGCTACTCCGCCTCGGCCGGAAACTGCATCCGGCCATGCAAGGATAACCGACCGGTTTCGGCCGGTCTTCCGATGAGGACGAAGCGCCCTCACCACGCCGAAAGCCCCACCCGGCAGCGCTCAGTCAGAAACACCGCCCGGATAGGACTTCCCGACTAGAGCCCCCAAACGGAATCGAACCGTTGACCTTCTCCTTACCATGGAGACGCTCTGCCGACTGAGCTATAGGGGCGGGCCCGCTTGCCGCTCTCGCGCTGCGGACAGGTGTAACCATACACGGCCGGGGCGACGTATGCGAATTCGAATCTCCCCTCCGGCGCGGCCGTCACGGCGTCGGCAGCACCCCGGACAAATCGGCCTGCGCACGCTGCCGGGCGGGCACGTCGGCCGTGACCGCGTACCTGCTGAAGTAGCCCTTGCCCTTGACGGGGATCACGCTGCTCAGCGTCACCGTGGCGTCGTACGGCGCGTCCGCGCACTCGGGCAGGCACCAGGTGCCGCTGAGCTTGCCCGCGCCGGTCGCCCTGGTCGGCCCCCAGGTCCGCCAGGTGACCCCGGTCATCGTGCTGAACTCCGACAGCACGAGGTCGGCCGGCCGCTGGTCGGCCCGGCCGTGCTCGGAGTCCCGGAAGTTGAGCACGTAGACCGGCGTCTCCACGGCCGGTTCCCCGGCCGGCGCTCCGCAGCCGCCGAGCGCGGCGGCGAGCGCGGCCGATCCCAGGACCGCCGCGAAGAGCGCGGTGACAGTGACAGGCAAGCCGGCAGGCAGGCGCATCGATTCCCCCTCGGCACTCTGAGTGCCCAGCGCCCGCCGCTGTTACGCCTGTGACTCGGCTACTTGGCCGCCATGCGGGCGCCGCCGGTCCGGACCGGCAGCGGGATCACCTCGCACAAGTCCGCGAGGTCGACATATCGGGCGACCTCCTCGACCGACAGGCAGTCGGCGATCACCTGGCCGTGGCGCCGCACCCGCAGCACCTGGCGGCCCTGACGATACGCGGGAACGATCTCGTATCCGTCCGGTCCGACCCATCGGCTTTCCATGGGGAAACACGCTATCCGGTCTTCCCCATGTCCATCTCCCGTCTCTCGGGAAACGCATATCAACCGGGATAGTGGTAGTAACCAAGCAGATCGTCCAGCGCGGACACCTCGTCCATGCGGATGCGCGTCCCGGTGGCGAACGCGTTGATCATCTTTCCTCGTTGAGCGGCGCCGACCCCGCGGCGGCCAGCGCGAGCATCCCCGCGGCCAGAGCGAGCCGCCTCCGTACGGCTCGATTAACCCCCATGAAACGTGACAATAGCCACTGAACTCCCTCTTGACGAAGGAAGCTTTACTTCACCGGATCGACGTTCAGGAGGGGGATTGTTACTCTGAGTGCGACTTAGTTCGTACCTTCATCGGCGTATCGGTCGAAGCGCTTCGTCGGTCGCCCCGGACCTCCCCATCCGCTTCCCCGGTGGTCCCCGGCGCCCAGGAGAGCGAAGGGAGTCCACCGTGGAGACGTGGACCGCACAACCCCCTTCCCCCACCCGCTGGTGGGTGCTCGGTCTGCGTGGAGAGCTGGACCTCCACGCGGTACGGCACCTGCGCGAGCCGCTCCTCGGGCAGATCGAGGCGCGCGGCCCGTGGCTCGCCCTCGACCTGAGCGAGGTGCGCTTCATCGACACCACCGGGGTGGGGCTGCTCGTCCGCCTCGTACACAACCTGCGGGACAGGGACGGCGACCTCGCCCTCATCGCGCCGGCCGGTCAGGTGCTGCGGATCCTCCGGTGGACGAACCTCACCCGGCTGTTCCGCGTCCTCGACACGGCCGACGCGCTG
Source organism: Microbispora sp. (assembly GCA_019689655.1). Lineage (GTDB taxonomy): Bacteria > Actinomycetota > Actinomycetes > Streptosporangiales > Streptosporangiaceae > Microbispora. The sequence continues at coordinate 6,157 of JADGHC010000094.1, read as the reverse complement.
AAAGACTGCTCCTGACCGGCCCGGCCTACTGCTGCGGCTCGACCTGCACCGGGACGTCCCCGCCGCCGTCCGTCGGAGGCGTCACCGACACGTGACGGCAATCGGCACCGCAGCCGCCGAACCGCTCCTGGTTGATCGGCGTGAACTTGGTCGGCGGGATGCCGCGCAGCGCCCTGATCATCGTGTCCTTCCAGATCGGGCCGGGGATGGTGGCCCCGAACACCGAGCCGTAGTAATGGCCGCCGATCGTGACGCCGTTCAGCTTGTACTTCGACGCGCCGCGGGGGTCGCCGAGGCTGACCGCGCCGGCGAGATCGGGGGTGAACCCGGCGAACCAGGCGGCGGCGGACAGGTCGTTGGTCCCGGTCTTGCCCGCCGCGTCACGCCCGATGCCGCCGACCGCCGCCATCGTGCCCTTGGTCAGCACGCCGGACAGCACGTGCGCCGCCGCGTCCGCCACCTCGGGGTCGAGGACCTGGCGGCACTTGGGCGTGTAGTGCATGGTCTTGCCGGTGCTGTCGGTGATCTGGGTGATCGCCATCGGCGCGCAGTACTTGCCGCGCGCGCCGATCGCGGCGTAGGCGTTGGCGACGGTCACCGGGTCCATCTCGTTGATGCCGAGCGTGAACGTCTCGAACTCCTGGAGCGGGTGGCCGTCGGAGCGGTGGATGCCCAGCGACTTGGCCGTCTTGACCACCTCGCACAGCCCGACCCGCTGCTCAAGCTGCATGAAGAACGTGTTGACCGAATGCCAGGTGCCGGTCTGCAGGGTCAGCCAGCCCGGCGATCCCTCGTCGTTGGTGACGGTGTGGCTCGGGTCTCCGATCGGCCTGCCCGCGCAGTTCTTGAACGCCGAGTAGCCGGGGGCGGTGTAGCCGGCGCCCGCGTTGAAGCCGTCGTTGATCTTCATGCCCTGCTTCAACGCGGTGAGCAGGGTGAACGTCTTGAAGGTCGAACCGGCCTGGAAGCCGACGCCGCCGCCGTGCGCGGCGTCCGCCACGAGGTTGTAGGACACCTCCTTCTTGCTCTTGCGCGTCCCGTACGGCCGGCTCGCCGCCATCGCCCTGATCGCCCCGGTGCCCGGCTGGATCAGCGCCTCGGCGGCCACCGGGTCGTCGGTCGGGTAGACCCACTTCCTGATCGCCCTGTCCGCCGCCGCCTGCATCTTGGGGTCGAGCGTGGTCTTGATGGTCAGGCCGCCACGGTTGAGGAACGCCAGGCGCTGCCGGGCCGTCTTGCCGAAGTCGGGGTTGTTGAGGATCTCGTTGCGTACGTAGACGCAGAAGTACGGATACTTGCTCGACTCGCAGCCGCCGGGTAACGGGGTGCCCTTGTAGCCGAGCTTGGTCTTCTTCGCCGCGTCCGCCTGGGCCCGGGTGATCTTGCCCAGCTCGGCCATCCGGTCCAGCACGACGTTGCGCCGCTTCAGCAGCCGGTCGCGGTTGGTCTTGCCCAGGTTGGGGTCGGTGGCGTTGGGGTCCTGGACGGCCCCGGCCAGCGTCGCCGCCTGCGGCAGCGTGAGCTGGCTCGCGTGGACTCCGAAGAACCGCTTGGCCGCCGCCTCGACGCCGTACGCGCCCGCGCCGAAGTAGGCGATGTTGAGGTACTTCTCCAGGATCTGGTCCTTGGTGTACTTCTGCTCCACGCCCATCGCGTACCGCAGCTCGTTGAGCTTGCGGGCGTAGCTGGGCGCCAGGGCGGCCTCCTTCTCCGCCTCGGTCTGGGCGGCGTTGAGGAGCACCTGCTTGACGTACTGCTGGGTGATGGAGGAGCCACCCTGGGCGACCCCGCCCGTCGTGATGTTCTTGAGCAGGGCGCGAGTGGTGCCCTCGAGGTCGATCGGGCCGTGGTCGTAGAACCGGTAGTCCTCGATCGAGATGATGGCCGTCTTCATGATGTCGGCGATCTGGTTGAGCGGGACGACCTCGCGGTACTGCTCGTAGAACCGCGCGATCTCGTGGCCGTTCACGTCCTGGACGACCGACACCTGCGCCAGCGGAGGTTCGACCAGGTCCCGGGGCTTGAGATCCACGTCCTCGACCGCCGATACCAGTCCGACGCCCGCACCGCCCACCGCCGGCAGCGCGATCCCCGCGACCAGCACGCCCGCCGCCGCTCCCATCGCGACGAGGCGCAGCACCTTCCCCGTGGCGTTCACCTATTCCTCCCCCCAAATGGCTTTAATCAAGGTTATGGGGCAGTAAAGAGCGGTCTGCCCACTCTTGGTGTTCACGGCAGCCGGCCGAGGCCACGGGCGAGCAGGGTCGCCGTACGGGCGACGACCGTGTCGTCGGCGGAACCATCGGCCGCCAGGCGGTTGGTGTAGATCGCCATGATGATCGGGGCGGCGCCCTTGGCCGGCCAGACGACGGCGATGTCGTTGGCGGTGCCGTACGTGGGACCGGTGCCGGTCTTGTCGCCGATGATCCAGGTTTTCGGCAGCCCGGCGCGGATGCGGGCGTCGCCGGTCGTGTTGCCGCGCAGCCACCCGACGAGCCGGGAGCGGTCCTTCGCGTTGAGCGCGCGGCCGACGGTGAGCGCGCGCAGGTCGCGGGCCATCGCGGCGGGCGTGGTGGTGTCGCGCTTCTCCTTGGGCGACCACTCGTTGAGCTCGGTCTCCCATCGGTCGAGCCGGGAGACCGGGTCTTTCAGCGTGCGGAAGTAGCGGGTGAGGCCCCGCGGCCCGCCAATGCGCTTCAGCAGCATGTTGCCGGCCGTGTTGTCGCTGTAGATGATCGCCGCCCGGCACAGCTCGGCCAGCGTCATGCCGTCCTCGACGTGCTTGGAAGTCTCCGGCGAGTACGGCTTCAGCTCGCCGGCCGTCCAGTGGACGACCTTCGTCGTCAGTTCCCGATCGGTGGTGCGGGCCAGCACCGCGCCCGCGGCCACCGCCTTGACGGTGGAGGCCAGCGCGAACCGCTCGTTCGCCCGATAGCCGATCGTCTTCCCGGTCGCCGTGTCGATCGCGTACGCGCCGATACGGCCCTTGAAGGACTTTTCGAGGGCGCGCAGCGCGCCGGGCACGTCGATTCGGGGCGCGGCGGCCGGAGCGGCCGCGGCGGGAGCCGCCACAGGGGTCGGAGCCGCGGCGGCGGCCGGGCCCGCCGAGAGGGTGCCGCCGATCAGGAGGGCGACTCCCGTCATGGTTACCACACGCGTCGGTCTCATGGCATGTCCTCGCTCTCATGCGTCACGGCTCTGTCAGACGCAGGAGCACACCAAAAGGTTCAGGACATGTCCGATATCTATGTGGACAGGGCCGATATACGAAAGCACCCTGTCGGGCCGGGCCGTCGGGGGACCCGGCGGTAGCGCACCCTCATGTCGTCGTCGGGGTCCGGCGGCACCCTCCGGCGTCCGGTCTTCCTGCCGGGGCGCATGCCTCGGGTCCCACCCCAGGTGAAGGGCATCTCGGTGGACCGGCGGACCGGCGGCGCCCGCCGGGCCTGTCCGCTTCTCACGTGCTCCCGGCGAGCCTGAAGAGGGGGCTCCGGGACAGTCCCACCCCCGCACCTGATCTCTCCGAGCGATGTGAAGCCGACCGCACCGCTCTCCGGAATACGTTCGGGTCGAGGTCGGGTGCCGGCATACGGCGCGTTCAGGAACGTGAAGCCCCCGGACGCCAGGCCCCGGTACGTATCCGTGGGCGCCCGAAGGCGACTGGCATGCTCCTTCCATGCACCGCGCAGGAGGAAACCGCCGGGCTGGGCACGTGTCCTAGCAAGGTCGACCAGGTGAGAGCCGGTGCAGCCGCCCGCAACGCCGAGCTGGCATAGCAGCTCAGGAAGGGCATCACGTGACCGGCTGCGATGGGCCCTCGGATCGGGCGGCGGCATCGACGTCCTGCTGCCGGCCCGCGGAGTCGGCCCAACCGGCAGGGGCTGAGTGCCCGTGGGGACACTGCGTGGCCGCGGCCGGCGGCCCTACGTGGCCGATCCTCGGCGTCGTGCACCGGAGCGCCGGCCCGTGGGGGACCGTCGCGGCGCCGCCGAGCCTGGGGCACATCCTCGCCCGGGAGCGATGCCGCCGAGCACGTCGACGGCATCGCCCCATGAGCGCTTAGAGATCGAGAGCGAGTGTGGCGAGGTGGCGGGCGATCCCTGCGGTGTCGGTGTTCATCACGTTGCTGAGCACGACGACCTCGATGTCGTCGTTGGGCAGGTACATGTTGCTCGCCGTGTAGCCCATGAACAGGCCCGGGTGATACCGGAGCACGTGCCCTTGGAGCCGGTCGACGAGCCAGCCGAAGGCGTACGCGCTCGACGGCAGGTTGAGGCAGCCGCCGGGAGGACACTTCGCCTGCGGCGTGAACGCCTGCCTGACCGTGGCGGGCGGCGCGACCTTGAACGAGCCGAACGCCCGGTCCCAGCGGGCGATGTCGTCGATGGTGGTGTAGAGGCCGGTCGCGGAGAACAGCTCCGAGCCGTTGAGGGGCGGGGCCGGCTTCCCGAGCATGAGGTAGCCCTTCGCGAACCCGCGAGGCGGAAATGTCGTGCTGTAACCGGTGTGCCGGAGGTTCAGCGGCTCGGTGATCAGCTTGCGCAGCACGACCCCGTACGGCTGGTGCGTCACCGCCTGGATGATCGCACCGGCCAGGACGTAACCGGAGTTGGTGTAACTCCAGCTGGTGCCGGGCTTGAACAGCAGCGGCAGGTTCACGAACTGCTGGATGAGTTTCCGGGGCGTGGTCGGCCGCGAGACATTGGCGAGGTAGCCGGGCAGGTTCTCGATGTTGGGGATGCCCGAGGTGTGCGTGAGCGTCATGCGGATCGTGATGGGACGCCACGCCGCCGGGCAGGCGTTGATGTATTGCGGGACGAGATACGGGCAGATCGGGTCGTCCAGCTTGAGCAGCCCGCGGTCGCGCAGCTTCAGCACGAGCATCGAGGTGAACTGCTTGGTGATCGACATGACCCGGTAGATCGTGTCCGGCCGGTTGGGGATGTGCCTTTCCTCGTCCGCCTCGCCCGCGGCGAACCGCGCCAGCACCTGCCCACGCCGCATCACCAGCGCCGAGCCGGTGAACTGCTTCTTCGCGGCCAGATCCCGCAGATAATCCAGCATCGCCGCACCGGCTCTACCGTTGGGCGCCGATGACGTGACGGGCACCCCCGGCCGGCGCGGGGAATCGCCCGAGTCGCCGCCCGCTGTCTGAACGGGCCGGTTTGTTATATCCGACAGGCTGTTCTGATCGCTGTAGGAGTTCGCAGTCGTATCCGTTTTCTGCCAGTTGTACGGCAGAGCCCGCGAATCCGTCGCGCCCTTCTGCATCGGCGTGAGGGCAAGCGTGACATCGCGGAGCAGAGTTTGCTGCTGGCTCTCACTTTCGCGCCCCGACTGCCGCTTCTTGCCACGCGGATCGTCGTGCCTACGCCCACGCGCGTGACCACGCGCGGACGGGTGATCGGAGTCGATGCCGACCACGACGGCTCCGCCGGTGGACGCGGCGATGACGGGAGTGCCCAAGGGTAGGACCCCACCGGCGAGTGCGGTGCCGAGCATAAGGAACCCGGCAATTTTAGGATGATTGGGCATTCAATCCCCCACGAAACGTGCCACAGCCCTAATTCAGACATTCCCGAATCGCTGAATATTCGAGAATGCCGATAGGCAATTCTTTCGGAGGGCTGCTTTCCATTCACCGGCCGCGCAAACGCCGATCGATATGGTTTTCCTTCCGCATATCCACTCGTTGGCGCTACTCGATGGCGCCGGATGCGCCGCTGCGGGGAAACCGTCAATGCGCCGCTCCGCCGACGTCCTCATGGGCCGCCCCGTGCCCGCCCGGCGCCTCCGGCATCAGCAACCGCCGCACCCCTGCTGTCGCGACCACGCTGTCGCCGCCATGCTGTCGCCGCCATGCTGTCGCAGCGGCCGTGCTCTCGCCGCTGTGTCGTCGCTGTTGCGGCCCGCCTCGGCCACACCCCGCCACAGCAGCGGCGATCGGCCACAGCGTGCACTCGACGACCAGCCACGAGAGCGCCGCCGGCAGCGCGAGCAGGAGCGGCATGCCGACCATCGGCTCGTAACCGGCGGCCGACGCCGCAGTGGCCCTGCGCCCGCCACCCCCGGCCGCCTGGTCGTGGTACCGCCCAGTCATACGGCTTGCCCCGGCCATCTGAGCCGTGACCGCCCCCGACCGCCTGGTCGTGTGCGC
>JADGHC010000785.1 GCA_019689655.1 Microbispora sp. | reverse complement strand
GGTCAGAGCGTTGCAAACCCCCTTACCCTCTCTGACCTGCGAAAACGCTGTGTCACTGGCGCCAGCCGCCGGGGCTGGTGCGCGCGGTGTGACGGTCGTGGCAGGGCTTGCACAGGCCGCGGCCGTACTCGGGGTCGTGTTCGTCCAGGCCGCGTTCACGCAGTTCCTTCTTGGTCAGCGGCCAGTGGTCGGCGACGGTGGCCACCTGGTCGCAGTCGCCGGGTTCGTGCACGACGACACCGCTCTCCCGGCAGGCGGTGTTGCAGGTGCACACCGGGTCGCGGCGCAGCACGGCGGCGCGGAACCGGCCGCGGTGCAGGCGATTGTAGCCGCGGGCGTGGGCGCTGCCGCGGCGGGCGTCGGCGTCGCGCCGCTGGGCGGGGGCGCAGTTGGGGCAGGGCTGGCGTGCGGGGACTGCCTGGCGGCAGCGGGTGCACACGCGCGGGGGCTTATTCGGCACCGTCGTCCTCCTCTGCCATGGCGAGGACTGCGGTGGCGAGCCCAGCGGCGAAGAGCAGGAGCGCGGCCGCTGCCCACTGCCAGGTCCAGGTCCAGGCCCAGACGCAGAGCAGGGCGACGCCTGCGAGGGTAGTGAGGCAGGAGACGGCGGTGATGGCGTTGCGCCATCGGGGGGCGAGGCGGGTGGGCTGGCGGGTCATGGCTGTTCGGTGTCGGCGAGGAGGGAGGCGTAGCCCAGCCACGCCTCGGCGAGGTTGGTGTACCGCTCCATGAGGTCCCGGTCGGTCTCGGCCTCGGCCGTGTGCAGCAGGCGGGCGGCGTTGGCCATGGCCTGGTCGCGGGTGGGGGCCTCAGTGGAGGGTGTCATGCTGCGTCTCCTGGTGGGGTGTCGGCCGGCGGGGTCCAGCCGAGGGCGATCAGCGCGTCCCGGGTGGCGTCGGGGAGGCGCACCTCGGCCTCGGTGGCGAGGAGGATCTCCGGCAGTCGCAGGTCCAGGGTGACGGTGGGAACCTCTGTGGCGGCGGCGCGGACGGTGACGGCGTAGACGGCGTTGCTGATGTCGATGTCGTCAACGCGGACGGCGCCGGCGTGGGGCTGGCCGGTGAGGTCGAGGTTGATCCGGGTGATCTTCATGGTGTCTCTCCGGTCTGGCTTGCGGTGTTCCCTGCACCTGGGGCCAGCGCGACGTCGGTGGGTTCGCCGTTGCGCAGGTCGGGTCGGCGTGGGCGGCAGGGCTGCGGGGTGGCCGGGTGCGGCCATCCTCACGATTGGGGATGCGCGCACGGGTCGGGGATGCTGTCCTGTGCACTGTCCCCGAGTTCGAGGAGGGTGATGCAGGTGCGTCGCACTGTGGTAGTGCTGGCCGGTGTGCTGGCCGCGGGCGTGGCCGGTTGCAGCAGTGGGGCCGAGGAGTCCCCGGTGGTGGAGGTACCGCCGTTCGAGGTGGTCAAAGACGAGGGCCGGGTGACCGAGCTGCTGTCGCAGGACGTGGACGCGGACGGGGCGAGGGCGGTCATCGACGCGTGGGTGGCTGAGCACCAGGACGGCTGGGAGGGGCAGCACACCGTTCAGGTGATCGCGGAGCCGGATGCGGGCATGGTGGTGTGCCGCGCCAGGTGGGTGGAGGACGAGGAGGCGTCCGAGGTGCTCACGGGGGGCAGGGTCACATCCGGGGACGGCACGTGGCCGGTGGTGGAGGTGGACTGCCCGTAACCGGTGGCATGAGGGTGGCCCCGCACCTGGTGGTGTCGGGGCCTTCCCTGTGTGAAGCATGCCCTGGGCTACAAGAGTCCCATCATGATCAGGTTAGCGTTCGCGCTGTTAAGAACGCAAACGGGCGGTCGCATGGTTGTCAAGAGGCCTGGGCGACCTGGGTGCGTCGAGGTGTGCGGGCCGGGGGTGGAGGGCGATGTTGAGGATGTCGCCGAACCGGTAGACGGGCACGGTGACGGTGCGGCGTGCCGTGCCGGGCTGTTGGGAGCGGGTGAGGATGCGGCGGGTGCCTCGTTGGGGGAGGTTGCCGCGCCGGGCGTGGCCTCGGATCGCAGACGGGGTGAGGGTCAGGCCGGCGCGGGCGAGGCAGGCGGATGCTTCGGTGGGGGTCATGAGGGTGTTGTCAAGGGTGCGGAGCCGGTCGAGGCGCGCCTGGTGGGGGTCGGGGACGATGCCGGTGCAGCCGGGGCGGCGGCAGGGCAGGTGGG
>JADGHC010000784.1 GCA_019689655.1 Microbispora sp. | reverse complement strand
CCGCGGGAAAGCGGCTCTGGGACAACCTTGCCGCCGTACGGCTGTCGCCCGGCAGCCGGGCTTGCTGTACTGGGACTATGGCAAGCCATGTGGTCCAGGGGCGCACGGTCGAGATGCCGGTGGAGGTGCGCGACGCCTCAGTCTGCCTCGCCGCCTACCTGGTGCGGGCCGACGCCGCCCGTGCGGTCCTCGCCTACTCCGGGATGGACGTCACCGAGGTCCTGCCGGGCAAGGCCCTGTGCTCCCTGGTTTTCGTCCGTTACCACGACTCCGATCTGGGCGCCTACAACGAGTTCGGGGTTACCTTCCTCGTACGGCCTGCCGACGCCGGGCCCCCGCCGAGGCGCGGGCCGCTGGCCGGGCTGAAGGACCTGCGCCGGGCCGGGTCGGGCGTCTTCGTCCACTGGCTGCCGGTCGATCAGGCGTTCACGATGGAGGCCGGGCGGACCATCTGGGGCTTCCCCAAGGAACTGGCCGAGCTGGATCTGCGGCTCGGCTCGCCGTACAAGCGGTGCCTGCTGCGCAGGGACGGCCGGATGGTGGTCGATTTGCTGCTCCGGCCCGGCATCCCGGCGACGCCGGCGCCGCTGCTCGGTGAGGCGCTGCCGGTGCCGGACGCCTACGCCCACCTGGACGGGGTCACCCGCCGCATCCCCTGGACGGCCCGCGCCCGGGGCATCCGCTGGCGGCCCGGCGGCGCGCTCATCCGCCTCGGCAACCACCCGATCGCGAAAGAGCTGAGCGAACTCGGCCTGCCCCGGCGGGCCCTGATGACGGCCGCGGCCGAGCACGTGTCGATGACGTTCGAGGAGCCCGAACGCGCGTGACGCCGGGCTCACGCCGCACTCGCGGAACCTCGGCCACTCGCGGGGACTCGCGACGACGCAGCCGGTGCGCATCCCCCGCGTCGCGGCCGTACGTGCCACTGGGGCGGCCGTCGTGCGGGTTCGCGGCCGGTGGATCGGTCCCGGCGCCCTCACTCGTCCCGGCGCCGGTCGTCCGCTTCCGGCCGCGGAGACATGCCGTCCGCTACCCGAGCGGTGTCACCGGCGGTGACGGCGCTACCCGGCGGCTCGTGGCCGCGGCAGGAGCAGTGGTGCACGGTGCCGGCGTCCCGGCCGTCCACGGACACCGGCAGGGCGGCCGCCAGCCGGTCGACCTTCTCGCTCAGCGCCTTGATCTCGTTCATGACCGCGATGTGCTGCTCCAGCTCCAGCGCCTGGTCCTCCTTCCACCGCTGTGCGTTGACCTCCGCCTCCATCGCGGAAACGATCACACCGATGAGCAGGTTGAGGATGAAGAACGCCGAGATCACGATGAACGTGGCGAAGAAGATCCACGCCAGCGGCTCCTTGCCCATCACGTCCTCGGCGACCTGCGGCCAGTTCTCGACCGTGAGGACCGTGAACATGGTGAACAGCGACCGCCCGAGGTCCCCGAAGTACTGCGGGGCCACTTCGTGGAAGAGCTGCTCCCCGATCACGGACGCCGTGTAGAGCGACAGCAGCAGGAGCACCACGGCCGAGGCCAGTCCCGGAATCGCGGTGAACAGCGCCGAGACGACCCGCCGCATGCCCGGAACGACGGAGACCAGCCGCAGGACCCGCAGGAACCGGAAGACGCGCAGGATCGACACCGACTCCGAGGCCGGCACGAGGGCCGTCCCGACGATGATCAGGTCGAACCAGCTCCACGGGTCACGGAAGAACGCCTTGCCGTGCACGACGATTCGCAGGAGGATCTCGACGACGAAAACGGCGAGGATGACCCGGTCGATCACGAGGAAGGCCGTGGCGTAGCGGCCGGCCAGCTCATGCGACGTCTCCAGCCCGAGCGCGATCCCGTTGAGCGCGATGACGGCGATGACCGCACGGTGGAAGGCGGGGGAGTCGACGACGACGCGGAGCCGTTCGCGGTGGATCACTGGCAATCCCACACTCCTGAAGATCAGGAAGAGCAAACGCCCGAAATCCTACAGTTTGGGGTTAACCACGGCTTCCATCGGACGTAGGCGAACTGTGGTCTTCGCGGAGCCGGACCGCCGCCGCACGCCGACCACACCGTACCGACGTGGCGGCCGGACCGGCGCCGTACGGCCGGCGGGTCGCGGCCCGGCACCGGGCCCACCGCACGGTATCCGCCCCCGGCGTCCCGAGTCCAC
>JADGHC010000783.1 GCA_019689655.1 Microbispora sp. | reverse complement strand
CTCAGGCGTCAGCCACCGATCACCCCGCACCGCCGCCGTGCCCAACCACTCCGGCCGGAGTGTGACGTGTTGGCGCCGCCCGTGGTACCGCCGGATGTCTCGCACGCGGTTACGGACGGCCACCCAGAGCAGCCCACCAACGGTATCGGCGTCCGGCGTGAGCGCGGGCGGGTTCGTGAGCAGGCGCAGGATCACGTCATGGCAGGCGTCGCGGCCGTCCTCGGGATCACCGGTCACCCGCGCGGCATAGCGCGCCGCGCGGTCCATGATCACCGGATAGGCCCGTACGAGAGCTGCCATGACGTGCATCGCTGCCCCACTCCGTTCTCTATGCCGCCGCTACCGACCCGGATCCCACCGTCTCCAGCGCCCGGTCCGCTGCCGCCAATACCTCCGCCAGTTCGGCCAAATCGTCGTACCGGCGCCGCCATGCGTCGAGTTCCCGCAGTGCCCGTTCGAGCACCTGACGGCGCAGCTCTTCGTCGGATAGAGCTGTGATGGTGCTGGTGTAGACCTCGTTTCCATCGCTCTCTTTGACCACGACGAAGGCGCGCACAGGCCGTGGCTCCTCCACATCGGGCCGTTGAATCACCACCGCTCGGATCAGGTAGCGCGCCTGATCGAGGCGGTACTTCTCGGCAGCTACCGAGTCGTCCCACTCGAACGCAGGGTGAAGTGGGGAATCAACCGGCCGGGCGTCATCCACCACCGCCTCAGCCATGATCCCGCCGTCCCGCTCACGGATGGCGTCCAACCGCTCGCCCACTACCTGCGCGTCGAGTCCGCCCACCCGGAAACCCGGCTTCCATGCGTACTGCACTGCGTTCCTCCTTTCATGCGTCGGTTCGGTTGTGCCTGCCGTGCTGCGCCTTGCCTGCCACGCCTCGTCTTGCCGGGCCGTGCCAAGCCCGGCCTCGCCAGGCCATGCCTTGCCTGCCACGCCTTGCCTCGCCGTGCCGCGCCTTGCCTCGCCGCGCCTCGCCTTGCCTGCCACGCCTTGCCCTGCCACGCCTTGCCCTGCCTAGCCCAGCCAGGCCGTGCCTGCCTAGTCGCTGACGATTTCGAACAGGCCCCAGCCCAGGCCGGCCGACTTCTTCGAGTCCGGCCGGCCTTCACCGATGCCTACCTGCAACCCGGCGCGCATTAGCAGGTTGGCAACGTCAGCCAGCGTGAACATGTCGGCGTCGAACCGGATGCGCACCACGGCCTCCCAGCCGGGCGCCCACATCGGACGCGGCCGCAGGTCAACGACGCCCGTCTCGTTGCGCACGAACGCCTCGTGATACTCCGGCTCGCCCTTGGTGATGCGCACCAGGGGAGTCCCATCGTCGGCGTCGAATCCGTCCGGTTCGATGAAGATCCCCAACTTCGAGCGCGTCATCTGGAACCCGACCGTTCGACACGCCGAAATCATGGCGTTGCGGAATGCTGGCGCCGGAATACCAGCCCAACCCTCAGCGGTGCGGTGGATCGCCTGCTCGTAGGCCGCGTGGAAGTCCTTCGCCTCCCGCTTGCTGCCCTTGCGCGCGGTCGAACCAGCCTCCTGTGTGGCACGCATCTGCTCGCGCGCCTTCTGGCTGAACTTGTTCTGGACGTAGGGCGCGATGCCCCGAATCCGGAACACCCCCGTCTGGAAGTTCGGCGGGGCAATCGTCACTACCGCACCGCTGGCCGCGCTCGTGCTGTTCGTCTTGGCCGTCATCTGCTACACTCCGTCTCAGAACGTCTCTCCAACTCTCAGCCTCATGCGCCGGTCGCCCTCACGGCCGGCGCGGTCATCTCAGCCGCTCATTTGATCGCCTCCCCTTCCCGGATGACCTCGTACGCCAGCTCGTACCACTCCAGCAGCGCGTCCCGGACGGCTTTCTGACGGCGAATATCCTCCAGTGCCCCCGCGTAGGTGGCGTCGGGAATCCACTCCATCATCGCGAAACACACCTTCTCCGCTGCTCGATACCGCGCGAGTACGTGCAGTGGGATGACGGCCAACCCCAGCGCCTCGAACCGCGCCAGCTCGCTCTGCGTTGGCCGCTGCGGCGTGGTCGTGTGATCAATCACCTCAGGCAAACCGGACATGTCGTCTCTCCCGTCCCCAGCATCGGACGCATAGCCCATGGGCGTGGTGCGGTCGCTCGGTCGTGCCACAGCCGATGCATGCGTC
>JADGHC010000782.1 GCA_019689655.1 Microbispora sp. | reverse complement strand
GCTGATCGAACCCGACCACGTGCTCGGCCTGGTCGAGCACGTCGCCGAGGTCGAGCCGCGGGAGGCCATGCTCGGCGTCGAGCCGTCGGACGGTGTCCTCGAAGACGAGGACGAAGACGAGCACGATCACGACCACGACTAGCCGGGCCACATCCGCCGAGGCCGGTCCGCCGAGGCCGAATCACCGCCGTTGAGGGCCGGCCCGCATCCACCCTGAGGCCGGGCCTGCCGAGCCGGTTCCCGTGAGGCAGGGTCAGCCGAGGCCGGTTCGCGGGAGGGCGGCGGCCCGGCATGTCCGTTCCGGACTCCTAACGCGGACCGGTCGGCCGTGCGCTGGTAGTGCGCCGCGATCTCGTCGCCAGTGGTGAACCAGGGCCGCGCGGTGAGAAAGGCCGGCGCCTGATCGAGATACTCGGCCCGGAACGCCTGCCCGATGACGATGGGATGCAGGGCCAGGGCCATGATTCCGGCGGGCGCGGCCGGGCTGAGCGAGCGCTCGCTGCTCTGCTACGAGCAGCGGGGGCCGTCGGCCGCCGGACATACACCCGGCGGCCGACGGTCTCATGAACTGCGGACAGGCGCCCGCACCGCTCACACCGGCCGAAGAGGCTGATGCGGCAGGGCAGGAGGCTCCACCTCGATGGGATCGCCGGGCCGGACCTCGCCGCTCGCGATGACGATGCCCATGACCCCGGCCTTGCGCACCAGGTTGCCCTCCTCGTCCCGGTCCAGCACGGCCTTCATCAGCCCGTCCTGGAAACCGTCGAGTTGCACGCAGGGGTTGCGCAGGCCGGTCACCTCGACGACGGCCGTCTCGCCGATACGCAGCCGGGTCCCGGTCGGCAACGCCAGCAGGTCCACGCCCCTGGTGGTGATGTTCTCCCCCATGTCACCCGCTCGTACGGAAAAGCCGGCCTCGCGTAGTTCGTCGTGCAGCTCCGCATGGATCAGGTGCACCTGGCGCAGGTTCGGCTGGCTCGGATCGCGGGCGACCCGCGACCGGTGCTTCACCGTTACCCCGGAGTGAGCGTCCCCTTCGACGCCAAGGCCCTCCAGCAGCCGGATCGACTCCAGCGGGGTCTTGCTGAAGGTGTGGGTCGCGCTGCGGCTCACGGCCGTCACTCTGCCTGTCATGTCCCCCTCCGTTGCGGCAATGGCTCCATTCCGCCCATAAGGGAGAGGAGGCGGTCAAGCGGATATGGGTCACACTGAGCCCGTACGCCGGCCCTGTGGGCCTGAGGAGGGCGTGGATTCGAATGCCGCCGGGCATCCCGCGCCGCGCGCGTTCGAGCAGGACAGTCGGTGAGGGACCTGCCCCCGGCACGAGAGGGACCTGCTCCCGGCACGCCGCGAACGCCGCGGCGCCGGTCCGGGGTCGGCTGCCGCACACCAGTCGCATCGCATGACCGACCGCGAATGCCAGTGCGCAGAGGTGTGCACACCGTGCATAAGACCAGCAGCGAATGCTATTTCGCAAAGGCATGCATAGCACGTAAAACCGGCCGCCGATGCCACTGCACAAAAGATGTGAGGCAGAACCGGCCGGGTACCGCGCAGGACCGACCGAGGACGCACGGCACGCAAAGCTGCGCCGGCGACAGTGCGCGTACCGGCGGCCCGGTGCGGCATGCCCGGACGAGTCAACCGAGGTTGAGCGCCTTCTCGGCGGGCCGGGGCGGGCCGTTCAGGAGCTCAAAAGCTCCTCGCGCCGCCGGGTGAGGTCCTCCCGCTGACGGGTCAGCTCACCACAACGAGCGGAGATCTGGTTGATCATCGCGTCCACCCACACCGCGACCTCGCGCACCGCCTCCGCCGTACGGGCGATCCGCCGGTGCTTGATGGCATCGGTGATGATGTTGTCGAAGAAGAGGTCGACGAACCACCGGGTGTCCACCTTCGGTAGCTGGGGCGCGGCGCTGACGCCGATGTCGGCCAGTTCGCGGGAGAACCGGTCGAGCGCGCCCTGCGCGTGCCACGCCGCCTCGTCGGCCTGACGCAGGTGCCCGTGCTCGACCATGTCGGCGAAGCCCCTACCGCTGAACATGTCCCAGGTCGAGGCACTCTGGGCGCCGCCCAGTTGCCGCAGGACATAACCGACCGCCTGGCCCGCGGCGATCCCGGCCTGCTGCGCTTCCTGGTGCTCGCGCAGGTCCGCGCTCACGTTC
>JADGHC010000781.1 GCA_019689655.1 Microbispora sp. | reverse complement strand
GCCGCGGACGCACCGGGGACGTCCGCGGCCGCCGCGCGGATCTCCGCAGGGCGGCCCGTCTCCGCCGGCCCCGGTTCTGCCGCCCGCACGCGGACACGCGGGTCATGCCGCGCCGGAGCCGCCCGGACCGGCGATGCCGTACAGCAGAAGCTGGGTGAGGGTGTCGATCACCTCGTCGTCGGAACGGCCGGACCGCGTATCGCCGCCGAGCAGCGCGTAGGCGAGCATCGACAGCATCCCGCCCATCGCCGCCGCGACCAGTTCGGGGTCGCCCGGGAGCCGGTGCCCGGTGTCGCGCAGGTGCTCCAGATGCTCGCGGAGCACCCGGGTGTCCTCGATCAGGCGCCGCCACATCTCGCCCGCGCCGGGCCCGGCGGCCATCGCGGACTCCAGCAGCGCGATCATGACGGGCCGGTAGTCGCGCATCAGGTGCCAGGCGATCGCCAGGTGCTCGCGGAGCTGGTCCGGGTCCGTCAGATCGTGCGGAGGGTGGCCGTCGCCGGCACCGATCTGGTCACGCGCCTTTTCGCGCATGTCGGCGAGCAGGGCCTGGAGGAGCTCCTCCTTGCTCGAAAAGTGGTCGTAGAAGGATCCGGTGGCGCGACCCGCCGCGGCCGTGATGTCCGTGATCTTCGTGTTGAGGTAGCCGCGCTCCGCGAACTGCCGCCGGGCCGCCTCCTTCAGCGCCGCCTGAGTCTCGGCCGCCCTGGTCTTACGTACTCCCACAGGATCTCTCCCTTGACGTCGTCATCGTCGCGCATCATACTGAACCGACATTCGCCGAATAAACATTCAGTGAATTGGTATTCAGGGAGCTGACATGCGGGTGACGGTGGTGGGCGGAGGGGTCGCCGGCTCGGCGTGTGCGATCGCGCTCGCGCGGATCGGGGCTCAGATCACGGTGTACGAGGCCTACGAGGATCCCGCCGGACCGGTCGGGTCGTTCGTCAGCCTTGCCGTCAACGGGCTGCGAGCTCTCGACGCGCTGGGATGCCTGGAGGCGGTGCAACGGGCGGGCTTCCCGGTGGACAGGCAGCGGATGTGGTCCGGAAGAGACCGGCTGCTGGGCGACGTACCCCGCGGACGGCGGTCCGGCGATCCGCTCCGCAGCGTGACGCTGATGCGCGCGGACCTGGTCGGGGTGCTCCGGGAGGAGGCGAAGCGCGCGGGCGCCCGAATCCTCGTGGGCAGACGCCTGTCCGGCGACCGCCGCGACCCGCTGGTCGGCGACGCGGATCTGGTCGTCGGCGCGGACGGGATCTGGTCGGCCACCCGCCGGGCCGTCGATCCCGCCGCTCCCCGGCCCCGTTACGCCGGCCTGTACTCGATCTCCGGCGTCACCGACGGGCCGGTGCGCCTGCCCGGCGACCGGCACGGCTTCAACATGGTCTTCGCACGCCGTGGGGTCTTCATCTACCTGCCCGCTCCCGACGGCATCGTGTGGTGGTCGGCTCAGGTCGCCGCGGCCGACGCGCCGCCAGACGTCACCACCGTAGGTCTGGCGGAGCTGGCCGAGTTGTTCGCCGCCGAGAAGACGCCGCTCGCCGTGCTCCGCGCCTCCTCGGCGGTGACCGCCGCCACGCTGCTGCACGTGCTGCCCCCCGTGGAGCGCCGCCACGACGATCGCACGGTGCTGATCGGCGACGCGGCTCATCCGGTCGGCAGCGGGCAGGGCGCCTCGATGGCGGTCGAGGACGCCGTCGCCCTCGCTCGTGCGCTGTCGGCCGCCGACACCGTCCCCGCCGCCCTGGCGGCCTTCGACCGGCTCCGGCATGACCGTACGCGCAAGCTCGCCAAGGCGGCGGCCGCGAACCGGGACGCCAAGACGGCGGGGCCGCTGGCCTCCCGCCTCCGCGAGATCGTGATGCCGTTCTTCTTCAACCGCCTCTACGAGAAGGCCACCGGCTGGCTGTACGACCACGATCCGGGGAAACTGCCCGCTTGACGATGCCGCACCCCCTCGCGGACAGCGCGTGACCTGCGCCTTTGTGGGTAGGCCTGTGACTGCGAAGGGCCGAGGGGGTGGCAGGATGCGATCGTCGATCAGTCTCGGCCGGGTGGGCGGGGTGCCGGTCGGGCTCAACATCAGCGTCCTTGTGATCATCGCGATCCTGGTGATCGGGCTCGCCTTCGGGCGCTTCCCCATCGCCTTCCAGGGCCTGCCC
>JADGHC010000093.1 GCA_019689655.1 Microbispora sp. | reverse complement strand
TATGTGTATTAGAGTCAGGGTCGTGGCTGGCGGGTCCGCCGGGCCGCGGGTGAGGATCGTCGCCGCCCGCCCGAGCCACCGCACCCGCGGGTTCGACATGCCCGCATGCAGCAGCGCCGCGACGCCGAAGGCCGCTATCGCGAGCAGGTAGAGACCGGTGGGGCCCGGCAGCCCGACGGCTTCGGCCAGCCTCCCGCTCGGTCCCATGAGCAGCGGACCGGTGATCGCACCGACGGCGGTCGCGAAGAACACCGCTCCGAGGGCGCGGCCCCGGCCGGACTCCCCGGCCGCCTCCAGCGCCGCGTACCGCGTCAGGAAGACCGCGGAGTTGGCGGCGCCCAGCACTGTGCTGCCGGCCAGCAGGAGGGGCAGGTCGCGCAGCATCGCGGACGCCACCACCACGGCCGCGCCGGCCGCGCCCAGCAGGTAGCCGAGCATCAGGCCGCGGCCGCGGCGGCCGCGGGCGGTCTGCCGTGAGATGAGCAGCGCTCCGGCCGCGGAGCCCACCACGAGCAGGCCGGGAGGCAGCCCCGCGCCGGCGGCGGTGTGCGCGAGCCGGCTGCCCAGCAGCGCGCCCGCGGTCCCCCCGGCGGCCAGGCCGGTGCTGCCGATCGCCGTCGCGACGGAAAGCATCAGGATGACCGTGCGCGACCCGCGCCGGACTCCCGTGTCCACCGGACGGCCGTCGTGGACGGGGCGCACCCGGGGGTCACTGTTCATGACACGTCGTGGGCCGGTCGCGTGGGCAGGAGGGAGACGAGCAGCACGGTGACGAGGGCCGAGCCCAGGCAGCACAGGCAGGCGACCTGGATCGCCTGGGTGTACTCGTGTGCCAGGCCGCCGTCCGCGGCGTACCGCCCGCCGTGGGGGAGCGTGGCGAACAGCGCCGTGCCGGCGATCGCGACCCCGAGGGCGTGCCCGATCCGCTGCGCGGTCGCGATCACCCCTCCGACGGCGCCCGCGTCCCGGCCGGGCACCTCGCTGAGGACGACGTTGATGATCGGCGCGCCGAGCAGCATCGCGCCGATGCCGGCGATCAGCGTCCCCGGAGCGAGCGTACGGGCGTCCACGCCGGTCCCCGCGACGTGGACGGCGAGAACGACGCCGGCCGTACCGAGGAACAGCAGACCGGCGCCGAGGTGCAGCGCGCGCCGGCCGAGGCGGCGTACGGCGGCGTCCGAGACCGACGAGCCGATGAAGGTGCCCACCGCGAACGGCAGCAGCGCCATCGCGGCGGCGACGGGGGAGGCGCCGAGGCCGAGTTGCAGGTAGGCGGACAGGGCGAACTGCAGGCCGGCGAAGCACACGAACAATCCGACCGTGATCGCGACCCCCACGGCGAACGGCCGCGTCCGGAACAGCCGTACGTCGATGAGCGGAGACGCGCCGGTCCGCAGCCGCCGCACCTGTGCGGCGGCGAACGCGGCGAGCGCCGGTACGGAGGCGGCGAGGCAGGCGAACGCCCACCCGGGCCAGCCCGCCGCATAGCCCTGGATCAAGGGAAAGACGATCAGCAACAGCGCGATCGTCAGGAGGACGGTGCCGAGGGGGTCGATCGAGCCGCCCCGGCCGCGTGTCTCCGGCAGCACCCTCGCCGCGGCGGCGAGGGTGACAAGACCGATGGGCACGTTCAGCAGGAAGATCGGGCGCCACTGCCAGCCGTACGGGTTCCACGCGATCAACAGGCCGCCGAGCACCGGGCCGAGCGCGGCGGCCACCCCGGCCGTGGCGCCGTACCAGGCGAGGGCCCGTCCGCGCCGGGCGGGCGGAAGGACGCCGTGGATCACCGCCAGGACGGCCGGATTCATGAGGCCGGCCGTGCCGCCCTGGAGCGCGCGCCAGGCGACCATCTGGCCCGCGCTCCCGGCGGTGCCGCACAGGATCGACGCGAGCGTGAAACCGCCCAGCCCGGCGGCGTACAGCCGCTTGTGGCCCAGGCGGTCGCCGAGCCGTCCCGCGGGGACGAGCACCAGGCCGTACGCGAGCGCGTAGCCGCTCATCATCCACTGGGCCTGGCTGGAGGTGGCCCGCAGGGCCTGCTGCAGCGGCGGGATGGCCACGTTCATGATCGTGCCGTCGAGCAGGATCATGAAGAAGCCGGCCAGGACGACGGCCGGCGCGGCCCACTGACCACGGGCGTGTCGTGACGCGGCGGGCTCTCGCACCTCGGCCGGGGATAGGGGCACCGAAGGACTCCTTCGCGTTCGGCTCTTCGGGTCTGTCCGCACGGTCGTCCGTACGGACGACTCGGCGGCCGGTGTCGAGAAGGCTCAGCGGGCGGTGGCGGCGGCACGACCGGCCTTGAGCGCGGCCGCGATCGTGGCCACCCGCCGGCCCTGATGACGGGCCGCGTTCAGCTCCACCTCGCCCGGAGCCCCGGCCCCCGCGACGTGCGAGGTGCCGTACGGGTTGCCGAGCCGGAACTGCACGGGGTCGGTGTAGCCGGGCGGCACGATGACGCCGCCCCAGTGGTAGAAGGTGTTGCTCAGCGCGAGCAGCGTGCTTTCCAGCCCGCCGTGGTTCGTCCCGGCGGAGACGAAGGCGCTGTAGACCTTGTCCGCGAGCCTGCCCTGCAGCCACATCGACCCGGTGGTGTCGATGAACTGCTTGAGCTGCGAGGCGGGGTTGCCGTAGCGGGTCGGAGTCCCGAAGACGACGGCGTCCGCCCAGTCGAGGTCGTCGGTGGTCGCCTCGGGGATGTCCCTGGTCTGCTCCCGGTGCTGCCGCCATTCGGGCTTGGCGTCGATCACCTCCTGCGGGGCCAGCTCGGCGACCTTGCGCATCCGTACCTCCGCGCCGGCCTTCTCCGCGCCCTCGGCCACCGCTTCCGCCAGCCGGTGGACGTTTCCCGTCGCGCTGTAGTAGATGACCGCGACCTTCACGAGTTGATCCATGGCCACTCCATCGCCCAAAAACTTCACACGGTGTGCACTAGTTATAGTGCACACGATGTGTAGTTCTGTCTACGTCGAACTGCGGTGAAGATTTCGTGACGACACGTGACGACCCGCGCAACGCCCGGAGCCGGCGCACCCGGGCGGCGCTGCTGGCGGCGACGCGCGCACTCTTGGAGGAAGAGGGTTTCGAGGGGCTGACGATGGGCGCGGTGGCCGAACGCGCGAACGTCTCCCGGCGGGCCCTCTATCTGCACTTCGCGTCGCGCACCGAGCTGGTGACCTCGTTGTTCGACTACCTGGCCGAGCAGGAGGGGCTCAGCGACTCGCTGCGCGGGGTGTGGGACGCGCCGGACGCGATCGGCACGCTCAAGGAGTGGGCCCGCCACATGGCCCGCTACGCTCCGCGCCTGTTCGCGATCGACCGCGCGGTCAACCGGGTCTGGTGGCGGGACGCGGACGTCGCCCGGCACCGGGACCGCGTCGTGGCGAGCCAGCGGCGCAACGCCCGCATGCTCGCCGAGCGGCTGCGGGAAGAGGGCCTGCTCGCTCCCACGTGGACGGTCGACACCGCCGAGGACATGCTCTGGGCGCTGATGTCCACGGACGTCGTCGAACGGCTGATCACGGCACGAGGATGGTCCAAGGACCAGTTCGCGGACCGGTACTTCGCGCTGCTCTACGGGACCTTCGTGGCGCCGGACCGTTCATCGGACCCGGCAGGCGCCGACCTGGTCATCGGATCGGCCGTACGGGCCGAGCCGGCTCCGGGTGCAGGGATGTAGCCGGCTCTCCGGGCTCAGGGCTCAATCGGCTCAGGGGGCCCGGCCGGGTGCACCCGCATGTCCGGGCCGTTCTCACGGGCGTCATGGACCGCGCCCTTCTGGTACGTGCGCGGCTCGGCGGACCGGCCGAGATCGACGCGGCGCCGCCAGGCCCGGCGTGTCCTGGCGGGACCTCGGCAGTGCGCCCGGGCCGGGCCGGTTCAGCCGAGTCCGGCGTACTGGCGGGGGCGCAGCGCCTGGGCGCGCAGCGCGGCCAGCGCGGCCCGGCGCCCGGCCGTCGTGAGCTGCCACGTGGCGCCGGAAGCACGCCTCGCGGGCCGCCGGCCCGCGGCCTCGAACCCCCGGGACGCCGCCTCGGGCGCGGCAGGCACGCTCTCGGGCTCCCGGGACACCGCGTCGGACGTACGGGACGCGGTCTCGGGCTCCGCGGAGGCGGTCTTCAGGCCGAGGGCGTCGAGACGGTGCCGGAGCCGGGCGAGCGGGCCGGTGAGGTCGGCGCTGCCGACCCGGCCGCCGTCCGTCGTGCGCCAGCCCTCGCCGTTGACCACCTCGGTGATCCGGTCGCGCAGGTCGCCGTCCCGCACCACGTCGCCGTCCACCAGGATCATCAGCGCCGACTCGCGGACGGACACCTCGAAGTCGTGTTCGCCGGGGGCGGGGACGAGCAGCGTGGGCGTGGCCGCCTCCCACAGGGCGGCGCGGTCGTCCAGCAGGTTCCTGCCCGTGGTGGTGAGCACCAGCCTGCGGCCGCTGCGCCGCAGCGCCCCGAGATCGTTCACGGCGATCTGCCGCAGCTCGGTGAGCGCGGGCACGTCGGCCTCACCGCGTACGGCGCGAGGCCGCGCGGGACCGGCCCAGCCGAACCGGTCGGCCGCCTCGACGGCCACGGCACGCCCGACGTTGAACCGCTCGGTCAGGCGGACGCCGGTGCGGGCCAGGTCGAGCAGCCATCGCAGCGGTTCCAGGTGCGGCTCGTCGGGAGCGGCGATGGGGGCGTGCAGCCGCACCTCGAAGGGCTGGGCGAGCTCACGACGGGCGGTGCCGCGCCCGAGGACCCAGCGGTTCAGCCGCTCGCCGTGGACCCGGTGCAGCCAGCAGTCGCCGCCCAGCTCGGGCCGGGGCGTGGTGAGCCAGCGGCGGGTCAGCTCCTCACGGTCCACCGGGTCGCCGGCGACGATGGCCAGCTCCAGGGCGGCCGCGCACGCGACGTGCGCCCCGAGCTCCTCCGGCCCCATGATCGAGCTCCACGACAGCTCGGCGATGTCCGGGGGCACTACGCCGGTGGCTTCGAGCTCCCGGTGGTAGGCCGTGGTCCCGGCCTCCTCGCCCTCCTCGGCGTACGTCAGCAGGATCCGGGCCGTCGCCGGGGAGTCGCACAGCGCGGCGTAGCGCTCCATGCCGGCGAGCTTGAGCAGCTCCCCGAGGGCGCGCGCGATGGTCGCCCGGTCGCCCGGCACCTTGATCGGCAGCGTGTACCAGAGGAACTCGCACACGTCGAACTGGCTGATGGTCTCCAGCGCCTCGCCGCCGGCGAGCCACTCGATCGCGACGCGGGCGTGCTCGGCGATGTCCGGCTCGGAGCGCTCCAGTCGCGCGAGGAGGGCGGCGACGTCAGGTGCGGGCATGACCCGAAGTCTGCCGTATCGACCCCATCGTTGACGACGACCTGGCATCACTCGCGGCCACCCCCCTTGGACCCTCGTGCGCGCGCACCCCGTGAGCGCAACGGTACGCCCAACGATACGGGGGGCTCAGATCCAGGAGTTGAACAGCATCCGCGCGTGCCACACCTCGTACGGGACGACCTCGGCGGCTATCACGGGGTAGAGCCAGCCGAAGTTGACCAGGGCCAGGAGGACGAACGCGCCGACCACGGCCGTGCCCACCACGCGCCGGTTGGGCCGGGCGGGATCCTCCTTGCCGATGATCAGCCCGCAGGCCAGTACGAGTGCGAGGATCATGAAGGGCACCATCGGCATCGCGTAGAACATGAACATCGTCCGGTTGTCCGCGATGGCGAAGTAGAACCAGGGCAGCCATCCGGCGGCGTAGCCGAGGAGCACGGCGCCGGCCCGCCAGTCGCGGGTGGCGACGTACCAGGCGATCATGCCGATCAGTGCGATGAGACCGGCGTACCAGATGACCGGGGTGCCGGTGCCGAGGACCGCCCAGGAGCAGGAGGCGGCGCCGCAGTTCTTCGGCGACTCGTAGAAGAAGGCCACCGGGCGCAGCAGCAGCGGCCACTGCCACGGCTCGGACTGGTACGGGTGGCCCGCCTCCAGGCCCGTGTGGAAGGACAACACCTGCTTCTGGTAGTCCAACCACGACCGCAGCGAGTCGATGACGAAGTAGACCGGGCCGCTCGAGGTGGCTTGGTCCCAGTTGCGGCCGTAGCCCTTGTCGGTGACGAACCACCCGGTGAACGACACCAGGTAGGTGACGACCGGCACGGCCGCCATCCAGGCCGCGGCGAGCGGCAGGTCGCGACGGATGACCGTGCCGTACGGCCGGGGCGCCCCGGCGGCCCGGCGGGCGCCGGCGTCCCACAGCAACGTCATGATCGCGAAGGCGATGATGTAGAAGGCGCCGGTCCACTTGGTGGCCGTGGCCGCGCCCAGGCACAGCCCGGCGGCCAGCCGCCAGGGCCGCAGGCCCAGCCGTGGGCCGGCCGCGGGCGATCCCGCTTCGTGCCATTCGACGAGCCGGGTGCGGAACCAGTCGCGGTCGGCCACGAGGCAGGCGAAGCCGGCGAGCACCCAGAACATCAAGAAGATGTCCAGCAGCGCCGTGCGGGACAGCACGAAGTGGAGCGCGTCGAGGGCCAGCAGCAGGCCGGCCACGCAGCCGAGCAGCGTGGAGCGGGTCATCCGGCGGGCCGTGCGGGCGAGGATCAGGATCGACAGCGTGCCGAACAGCGCGGCGGCGAACCGCCAGCCGAACGGGTTCGGGCCGAAGATCAGCTCGCCGAAACCGATCAGCCACTTGCCCAGCGGCGGGTGCACGACGTACGAGGCGCACTCGCTCACCGAACCGCACTGCTTGAAGATGTTTTCGTTGCCGGCGAGCAGGAGCTTGTCCGCGTTCTCCACGAACTGCCGCTCGACGCCGTACTTGATCGTCGCGAAGGCGTCCTTGGCGTAGTACGTCTCGTCGAAGACGACCGCGTGCGGCGTGCCCAGGCGGTAGAACCTCAAAAACCCGCCGAAGACGGCGACCAGGATGGGGCCGAGCCAGCCCCACATGGCGCTGCCGCGCATGGGCGGCACGAGCCGGTCGCGAAGGGACGCCGTGGGAGAGTCCTTCGAAGGACCCTCTTCCGGCTGCTCGAACGCCTTGTGGGAATAGTCGGTCACGGCCACGCGGACAGATTACTGGTGTGCCCCCGTGAAAAACACGGCTCGCGTGAGGATCGGGGCAACCGGCCGCTCGTCGTTGAATGTTTCATGCCGGTCATAGGGTGGACGCGTGCTCGTTCTCGCCGCCGCTCCGATCGGCCAGCCCAAAGACGCCTCCCCCCGGCTGCGTGAGCTGCTCGCCGCGGCCGACGTGATCGCCGCGGAGGACACCCGCCGGCTGCGGCGGCTCGCGGCCGACCTCGGGGTCGCCGTCGAGGGCCGTGTGGTGTCGTACTACGACGCCAACGAGAGCGCCCGCGCCGCCGAGCTGCTGGAGGCGCTGCGCGAGGGACGCACCGTAGTGGTGATCACCGACGCCGGCATGCCGGGTGTCTCCGATCCCGGATACCGGCTCACCCGCCTCGCGGTCGAGGCGGGCCTGCCCGTGACGGCGGTGCCCGGCCCGTCGGCGGTGACGACCGCCCTGGTGGTCTCCGGCCTGCCGACCGACCGGTTCTGCTTCGAGGGGTTCCCGCCCCGCAAGCCGGGGGAGCGGGCCAGGCGGCTGGCGGCGCTGGCGACCGAGGAGCGCACGATGGTGTTCTTCGAGGCGCCGCACCGGCTGCACGCGACGCTGGAGGCGATGGCCGAGGCGTTCGGCGCGCAGCGCCCCGCCGCCGTCTGCCGGGAGCTCACCAAGACGTACGAGGAAGTACGGCGGGGGAGCCTCGGCGAGCTCGCCGAATGGGCCGCGGGCGAGGTCAAGGGGGAGATCACGCTGGTGGTCGCGGGGCGTCCCGCGGAGGAGGCCGCGCCGGAGATCGGGAAACTGGTCGAGGAGGTGGCCAGGCGCGAGGCCGCGGGGGTCGCCCGCAAGCAGGCCATCGCGGAGGTGGCCAAGTCCGCCGGCGTGTCCAAACGCGACCTCTACAACGCCGTCCACGGCGCCTGACACCCGCCCGCTCCGGGAAATCGCCCTGAAAACGGGGGACGCCGCCCGGGTGCTTCAAAGCCGGTGGATCACCGTGGATCACCGCCCACCGTGCCCGACCCCGGGCCCGGTTCCGGGAAAGCGGCTACGTGCCCGGCACGGAGAATCGGCGGAGCGCGTGGCGGCGCAGGGTGGACAGGTCCAGCGAGTCCGGGCGGCGCCGCAGGTCGGCCACGGCGATGGCGGCCGCGAGACAGGCCAGCGGCACCGCCGGCAGCAGGTAGCGGTAGTCGAACTCGGCGGTCGCCGCCGGGGCCAGGATCAGGCCCACCGCGCCCAGCCAGGGCAGCAGCACCGGCCCGCCGAGGTCGCGCCAGCGCCGCACCACGCCGTACAGGCCGACCAGCAGCAGCAGGCCCAGCACGGTGCCCGGCAGCCGCACGACCTTCTGATAGGCGATCATGATGTCCGACCACGGCGAGACCACGTGCGTCGCGGCCGGGCCGTTCTCGTACGCCTCGGCGTCCTTGTCCGTGGTGCTGTGGTAGGAGCTCCACTTCGGCAGCTTGCGGGTGTACTCGTTGTCGAACTCGTACTGCAGGAAGGTCTTGGCGTCGGGGAACCTCGGGCGGCCCCACTGGAAGGCGCGGAAGAAGTCCTTGGCCACCGCGGCCAGGTAGTCGCCCGGCTGGGACAGGATCGCCCGCTTCGCGAACGCGCTCGCGGTCGCGTTGATCTCCGGGGTGAACTTCATGCCCGAGCCGAAGACGTGGAGCTGGTTCTGGTCGTCCCACCACAGGTACGCCTGCGCCGACAGGCCGCGGTCCTTGGGGGGGATGTTGATGCACAGCAGGGCGAGCTCCAGCTCGCGGCGCTTGTCGATGTGCATCTTGTGGCAGTCGGCGAACAGCGACGTCCTCATATAAAGGATCACCCCGTCGCTGTAGGTCATGGCGAACTGGCCGTTGACCGCCTTGAACCAGCCCATGTATCCCAGCACGGGCAGCGCGCACGCGGTGACCACGGCGGTGATCGGCTTCCAGCCCGCCCGCTTGATCACCAGATACCCCACGACCAGGGCGAGGATGGGCAGGCCGATGCTCCGGGTCAGCGCGGTCAGCGCGAGCAGCAGCCCGACCACGGCCCCGGTGGGCCAGGTCATCCGCTCCCGCCACAGCACGAGCGTCACCACGCCCACCACGAGCAGGATGAACATGGTGTCCGACATGATCAGCTGCTCGAGCTGGATCTGGTAGGCGTCGAACATCACGGGGGCGGCGGCCAGCGTCGCCCCCCAACCTGGCATCCCAAATCTTCTGGTCAGCAGTACGTAAATGAGGAACGCCGCCGCCAAGCCCATGAGGTGCTGGGTCAGCACCACGAGAGCCAGACTGTGGAACGGCTTGAGCAGCAGCAGCCAGAAGCTGTACCCGTCCGGGCGGATCGGGTGCGGGCGCGGACGCAGCGCCACCGACACATAGTCGTAGGAGTCGTTGAACCACATGGCCGGGCCGAAGCCCAGCATCGTGACGATCCGCAGCGCGACGGCGACGCCGAACGCGATCGCGAAGACCCGGTGGCGGCGCAGCACGGCGGCCGGACGCCCCCAGCCGCCGGCCGGGAAGGCGTTCGTCGCGGGAGGATCAGCGATCGCGACCATCGAAGCCGCGCGGAGCCGGCCGCCCGCTCCATCCGGCGGGTGAGCCCGCGCTTCCTCCCCTCGGATCTCGCCGGTGCCTGCCAACGGACTCCGCGGCTCCCCGTCCGGGCAGGGCCGTGCCCGCCGGGTACGGCCGTACCGCGTCACCTGCGGTTATGCCCCGTACGCCGACGTGGCCGATGCGCCGGACGTTCTCCGGGCCGGGCTCGCCCTCTGCCGCGCCGTCAGGCCGGCCACACGGGGAGCACGCGGCTCCGGCGGTGAGTGGAGTCACGGTTACAGAATGCCAGCCGTTTCGCGGACTTGACTCGGGCGCTACTGGGAAGCGGGCATCATTGGTGTCTGCCGTCATATGCGAGGAGTTGCGACGTGGAACTTACCGTTGTCATGCCATGCCTCAATGAGGCCGAGACCGTGGAGATCTGTGTTCGCAAGGCTCTTACGTGCATGCGTGAGAACGGGATCGACGGCGAAGTGGTCATCGCCGACAACGGCAGCACCGACGGCTCGCAACAGTTGGCCCGTAACGCGGGTGCCCGGGTTGTCCACGTCGAAGAGAAGGGCTACGGCAACGCCCTGATGGGCGGCATCCGCGCCGCCCGCGGCAAGTACGTGATCATGGGCGACGCCGACGACTCCTACGACTTCACGAACTTGATGCCCTTCGTCGAGCAGCTCAGGGACGGCGCGGAGCTGGTCATGGGCAACCGGTTCCGCGGTGGCATCGCCCCGGGCGCCATGCCCCCGCTCCACCGCTACCTGGGCAACCCGGTCCTGTCGTTCATCGGCCGGCTGTTCTTCCCCAGCAAGATCGGCGACTTCCACTGCGGCCTGCGGGGCTTCCGCCGTGACTCGATCATGCGCCTGGGCCTGCAGACCGGCGGCATGGAGTTCGCCTCCGAGATGGTCGTCAAGGCGGCGCTGCAGGGGCTCGACGTCCGCGAGGTGCCCACCACCCTGTCGCCCGACGGCCGGTCCCGCCCGCCGCACCTGCGCTCCTGGCGGGACGGCTGGCGCCACCTGCGCTTCCTGCTGCTGTACAGCCCGCGCTGGCTGTTCTTCATCCCGGGCCTGGTGCTGATGAGCCTCGGCCTCGTCGCCGGGGCCGCGCTGACGTTCGGCCCGGTCTACATCGGCAAGCTCGCCTTCGACGTCGACACGCTGGTCGGCGCGTCGGCGATGGTGGTCATCGGCTTCCAGGCCGTGCTGTTCGCGCTGTTCACCAAGGTGTACGCGGCCGAGGAGGGCTTCCTCCCGGAGGACCGGCGGGTGCGCAGGCTGGTGGACGTCGTGACGCTGGAGAAGGGCCTGCTCGCGGGTGGCGCCCTCGGTGTCGCCGGTCTCGCCGGCCTGGTGGCCTCGCTCGCCCACTGGGGCGGCCGGGGCTTCGGCGAGCTGATCCCGGCCGAGGCGCTGCGTATCGTCGTGCCCTCGGCGACCGCGTTCATCATGAGCTTCCAGACGATCTTCGCGTCGCTGTTCATCAGCATCCTCGGCATCCGCCGTACGAAGGAGAACCCGGCCGACATCGCGGCGTCCGCCGCCGAGGAGGCCGCCGAGGCCGTCAGCCGCGAGCCCGAGGCCGCCGAGCACGAGTCCGTGGCCTGACGGGCCCGGCACCCGCCGGCCGTGCCGCGCCGCCGGCGCGAGTCCGTGGCCCGGGGAGCCCGGGGGCGTTCGGCGGTTCACCCCGGGGAGTCATCTCCCCGGGGCCGATAGGATTCGGCCATGGCGGCTACAGGAACCACTGCATCCGGGGAGTCGGCGTTCTATGTGACGACGCCGATTTACTACGTCAACGACGCCCCGCACCTGGGCCACGCCTACACGACCGTCGCGGGCGACGTGCTCACCCGCTGGCACCGCCAGCGTGGCGAGAAGGTGTGGTACCTCACGGGCACGGACGAGCACGGTCAGAAGATCATGCGCACCGCCGAGGCGAACGGCGTGTCGCCCCAGGAGTGGTGCGACAAGCTCGTCGAGGACGCGTGGAAGCCCCTCTGGGAGCACCTCCGGATCGCCAACGACGACTTCATCCGCACCACCGAGCCGCGCCACACCGACCGCGTCCAGGAGTTCGTGCAGGACCTGTACGACAAGGGCGAGATC
Source organism: Microbispora sp. (assembly GCA_019689655.1). Lineage (GTDB taxonomy): Bacteria > Actinomycetota > Actinomycetes > Streptosporangiales > Streptosporangiaceae > Microbispora. Next base: position 2,892 of record JADGHC010000093.1, on the reverse strand, counting down.
TACAAGGGCGGTTACGAGGGCCCCTACTGCGTCGGCTGCGAGGAGTACAAGTCGCCCGGCGACCTGCTGGAGGGTGACCTGTGCCCGATCCACAAGCGCCCGGTGGAGTGGCTGAAGGAGGAGAACTACTTCTTCAGGCTGTCGGCGTACGGCCCGCGCCTGCTGGAGTTCTACGAGCAGAACCCGGACTTCATCCAGCCCGCCTCGGCCCGCAACGAGGTCGTGCAGTTCGTCAAGCAGGGCCTGCAGGACCTGTCGATCTCGCGGTCGACCTTCGACTGGGGCGTCCCGATCCCCTGGGACCCCAAGCACGTCATCTACGTCTGGATCGACGCGCTGCTCAACTACGCCACGGCCGTCGGGTACGGCTCGGACCAGGCGAAGTTCGAGGCCACCTGGCCGGCGAACGTGCATCTGGTCGGCAAGGACATCCTCCGGTTCCACGCGATCATCTGGCCGGCCATGCTCATGGCGAACGGCCTGCCGCTGCCGGGGCGCGTGTTCGCCAACGGCTGGCTCATGGTCGGCGGCGAGAAGATGAGCAAGTCCAACCTCACCGGCATCTCCCCGCGTGACCTGACGAGCCACTTCGGCGTGGACGCCTACCGCTACTACTTCCTGCGGGCGATCCCGTTCGGCCAGGACGGCTCGTTCTCCTGGGAGGACTTCTCCGCCCGCTACACCTCCGAGCTGGCCAACGACTTCGGCAACCTGGCCTCCCGGGTCGCCGCGATGATCGGCAAGTACTTCGGGGGAACGCTGCCCGAGGCGACGGACGCGGGCCCGGCCGAGCAGGCGATCGCCGACGGTCTCGCGGCGGCGGCGGCCCAGGCGGACACCCTGATCGGCGACAAGCTGGACTTCTCCGGCGGAATCGGCGCCATCTTCGACTTCGTCAAGCAGGTCAACGGCTACCTCAGCGACCAGGCGCCGTGGAAGGTGGCCAAGGACGACTCGCCGGAGGGACGGGCGCGCCTCGCGACGATCCTCTACACCGCGGCCGAGTCGCTGCGCGCGATCGCGGTGCTGCTGCACCCGATCATGCCGGCCACGACCGCCAAGCTGTGGGCGTCGCTCGGGGCGGAGCCGCACCTCGGCGCGCTCGCGGACCAGCGGATCGCCGACGTCGCCGCCTGGGGCAAGCTGCCCGCCGGTGCGCAGGTCGTCAAGGGCGAGATCCTCTTCCCGCGGCTGGAGAACGCCTGACCATGTCGCGTGAGCGTCCCGCGCCGCCCGAGCCGCTGCCGGGTGAGGTGTTCGACAGCCACTGCCACCTGGACATCATGGTCGGCAACCGGCAGGCGTCCTCGGGGGACCCGGTCGCGCTGGCGGCCCAGGCGGCCGGGGCGAGCGTCGAGTCGATCCTCGCCGAGGCGAAGGCGGTCGGCGTGACCCGCCTGGTGACGGTCGGATACGACCTGCCGTCCTCCCGGTGGAACGCCGAGGTGGCCGGTGAGCACCGCGACGTGTACGCCGCGGTGGCCATCCACCCGAACGAGGCGCACGCCGCCACGCCCGAGGTCCTCGCCGAGATCGAGGACCTCGCGCGCCGGCCGTACGTGCGGGCGGTGGGCGAGACCGGTCTCGACTACTACCGCGACTGGGCGTCGAAGGACGACCAGCACGCGAGCTTCCGCGCGCACATCGAGATCGCCAAGCGTACGGGCAAGGCCCTGGTGATCCACGACCGGGAGGCGCACGACGACGTGTTCGCCGTGCTCGCCGACGAGGGCGCGCCGGACGTGGTGGTCTTCCACAGCTTCTCGGGTGACGCCGAGATGGCCAAGCGGTGCGTGGACGCCGGTTACTTCATGTCGTTCTCCGGGCCGGTGACGTACAAGAACGCCGGATACCTGCGCGAAGCGGCGCGGGTGGCCCCGCCCGAGCTGATGCTGGTGGAGACCGACGCGCCTTATCTGCCGCCCACCCCGCACCGGGGCAAGCCCAACGCGCCCTACCTGATCCCGCTCACGCTCCGCTGCCTCGCGGAGGTCAAGGGCATGGACGTCGCCGACCTCGCCGCCCGCATCACGGCCAACGGCGAGGCCGTCTTCGGCGCCTGGTAGCCGCTCCGATGCCCGACACTGGAGGCGTGAATCTGCTCGGGCCGGTCGAGGTACGCGCGCTCGCCGAGAAGCTGAACCTCCGGCCGACGAAGAAGTTGGGGCAGAACTTCGTGATCGACGGCGGCACGGTCCGCCGGATCGTCCGGCTCGCCGAGGTCACCCGGCAGGACGTGGCGATCGAGGTCGGTCCGGGGCTCGGCTCGCTCACCCTCGCCCTGCTCCCGGAGGTCGCCGAGGTCGTCGCCGTGGAGATCGACCCGGCGCTGGCCGGGCAGTTGCCGCTGACGGTCGCCGAGCGGGCCCCGGAGGTGGCCGACCGGCTGAAGGTGGTGCACGCCGACGCCCTCAAGGTCGGCCCCGCCGACCTCGGCGCCGAGCCGACCGTGCTGGTGGCCAACCTGCCGTACAACGTGTCCGTGCCGGTCGTGCTGCACCTGCTGGAGGTGCTGCCGTCGTTGCGGCGCGGGCTGGTGATGGTGCAGTCGGAGGTCGCCGACCGGCTCGCCGCGACGCCGGGGTCGCGCATTTACGGCGTTCCCTCCGTGAAGGCCGCCTGGTACGCCGACGTGCGCCGGGCCGGGCCAGTCGGGCGCAACGTCTTCTGGCCCGCGCCGAACGTCGACTCCGGCCTGGTCTCGCTCGTACGGCGGGAGCCGCCGGCGACGACGGCGACCCGCGAAGAGGTCTTCGCCGCCGTCGACGCGGCCTTCGCGCAGCGCCGCAAGACGCTGCGCGCCGCGCTCGCACCCTGGGCCGGTACGGCGGCCGCCGCGGAAAAGGCGCTGGTCGCGGCGGGGATCGACCCATCCGCGCGTGGTGAGCAGTT
>JADGHC010000092.1 GCA_019689655.1 Microbispora sp. | reverse complement strand
AGCTCCCACACCAGACCGACTCCCACCCGCGACGAGCTTTCACACCAGACCGACTCCCGCCCGCGACGAGCTTTCACACCAGACAGGCTCCCGCGCCAGACGACCTCCCACCCCCCGACAACATCTGCTACGGAAAGGATCCGGACATGGCCATACCAGCGGACAGCCTGTCCCCGTCAGCCGGAGGTACCCCGATCAGCGCGACGGCCAGGCCCGGTTTCCGGCGTGTCCTGGCCGGCGGCATGGCCGGTGCCGTACTGGAGTGGTACGACTTCGCGATCTACGGCGTGCTGGCGGCCACCGTCCTGGGCCCGCTGTTCTTCCCCGGCGACAACAGGGTCGCGCAGCTGCTGCTGGCGCTCGCGACCCAGGGGCTCGGTTTCGTGGCACGTCCGCTCGGCGGCATCGTGTTCGGACACCTCGGTGACAAATTCGGGCGCAAGCCGATGCTATTCGTCACCTTCACCATGCTGGGTGCGGCGACCGCCCTCATCGGCCTGCTGCCGACCTACCACCAGATCGGCCTCTGGGCGACGGTCCTGCTCGTCCTGCTGCGCCTGGTCCAGGGCTTCGCGCTCGGGGGCGAGTTCGGCGCGGCCGTACTCATGGTCAGCGAGTACGGCGAGCCCAGGCGGCGCGGCTTCTGGGCCTCGTGGCCCCAAGCGGGCGCTCCCCTGGGCACGATCCTCGCCACCCTTGTCATCACCTTCATCACCGCCGTCTTCTCCGGCGACGCCTTCGACCAGTGGGGCTGGCGGGTGGCGTTCCTCTTCGCGATCCCCCTATTGATCATCGGCGCCTGGATCCGCAGCAGGGTCGAGGAGTCGCCGGTGTTCCGGGCGGCGCAAGAGCAGGCCACGCGGCGCGCGGCCACCGCGGAGCGGTCGAGCATCATCGCGGCCCTGTCCCGGCCGCGGGCGGTGCTGCACGGGCTGGGCATGCGCCTCGGCGAGAACGTCGCGTTCTACATCTACACGGTGTTCGTCATCGCCTACGCGACGACCTCGTTCCACTACAACAGGGGCGATGTGGTCACGGCGGTCACGTTCGCGTCGCTGGCCCAGTTCATCGGCATGATCACCGGTGGTCACTGGTCGGACCTGGTGGGCCGCAAGACCGCCATGCTCGTGCCCTCGGGGATCCTGGTCGTCTGGGCGCCCGTGTTCTTCTGGCTGGTGCAGCTGGAGAGCCTGCCGGCGCTGTGGATCGGGGTGTGCGTCGGCGCGTTCTTCCACGGCATGCTGGCCGGGGCGGAGGCGAGCTGGATCACGGAGTTGTTCCCCACGAGGTATCGCTACGCGGGCTCGTCGCTGGTGTTCCAGGGCTCGTCGATCATCGCCGGGGCCCCGGCCCCGTTCATCGCGGTGTGGCTGATCGACCGGTTCGGCGTCGGCACCGTCGTCGGATACCTGGTGATCACCATGCTGGTCACCATCGTCGCGGTGGCCACGAGCTGGGAGACGAGGGGAAGCGACCTCGACAAGATCGCCTGACGCCGCCCGTGGCAGCCTCCCAGGAGAGCCGTCCGTGACACCGTGAGAATCCGCCTGCGGCGAGCGCCCCACTCGTCGCCAAGCGCCTCAGTCGCAAGCGCCTCATGAGAAGCGGGGCCCGGGATCGTCCCGGGCCCCGCTTTCCGTCTGCGGCGCTCGCCGCGCTACGCGGGCAGCGCGGCGAGCTGGGCCTCGAGACGGGCGATGTCCTGGGCGGCCTGCTCGGCCCGGCGCCGCACCTTCGCCACGACGTCTTCGGGCGCCTTGGCCATGAACTGCTCGTTGCCGAGCTTCGCGGCGACCTGCGCCTGCTCCTTGCGCGCGGCGGCCAGGTCCTTCTCCAGCCGCTTACGCTCGGCGGCGACGTCGATGGCCCCGGCTGTGTCGATCTCCACCAGCACCGTGCCGACGGTGAGCCGAGCCGTGGGGCTAAAGGTGTCCGCCGGTTCGTCCAGCCGCAGCAGGGCGCGGATCGCGCCCTCGTGGGCGGCGAGAGCCGTACCGGACAAAGACAGCCGCGCGGCCACGCGCTGGCCGGGCTTCAGACCCTGATCGGAGCGGAACCTGCGCACCTCCGTCACGAGGTTCTGCAACGAGGCGATCTCCTCCTCGGCCGCGGGGTCGATCAGCTCGGGCGAGGTCGTGGGCCAGGGAGCGACCACGATCGACTCCCGGCCGGTCAGCGCCCGCCACAGCTCCTCCGTCACGAACGGCACGAGCGGGTGGAGCAGCCGGAGCAGCGCGTCGAGGACGTGCCCCAGAACGCGCCTGGTGTTCTCGGCCACCACGCCGCCCTGGGCGAACTGGACCTTGGCGAGCTCGACGTACCAGTCGAAGACCTCGTCCCAGGCGAAGTGGTAGAGGGCGTCGGAGACCTTGGCGAACTCGAACTCCTCGAAGGCCGCGTCGACGCTCGTGATGACCTCCTGCAGGCGCGACAGGATCCACCGGTCGGCCGCGGTGAGGTCCTCGGGGAGGCCGTCGGAGACGGCGCCGTTCATGAGCGCGAAACGGGTGGCGTTCCAGATCTTGTTGCAGAAGTTGCGGGATCCGGCCGCCCAGTCCTCGCTGATCGCCACGTCGGAGCCGGGATTGGCGCCGCGCAGCAGGGTGAAGCGGGTGGCGTCCGCGCCGTACCGCTCGATCCAGTCGAGCGGGTCGACGACGTTGCCGAACGACTTCGACATCTTCTTGCCGAACTGGTCGCGCACCATGCCGTGCAGCGCCACCGTGCGGAACGGCGGCTGGCCGTCCATCGCGTACAACCCGAACATCATCATCCGGGCGACCCAGAAGAACAGGATGTCGTAGCCGGTGACGAGCACGGTCGTCGGGTAGAAGCGGGCCAGGTCGGGCGTGGCGTCGGGCCAGCCCAGCGTGGAGAACGGCCACAGGCCGGAGGAGAACCACGTGTCGAGGACGTCCGGGTCCTGCTCGTAACCGGCGGGCGGCTCCTCGTCGGGCCCCACGCAGACCATCTCGCCGTTCGGGCCGTACCAGACCGGAATCCGGTGTCCCCACCACAGCTGACGCGAGATGCACCAGTCGTGCATGTCGTCGACCCAGTCGAAGTAGCGCTTGGCCATCTCCGGCGGGTGGATGCGGGTGCGGCCGTCGCGCACCGCGTCGCCGGCGGCCTTGGCCAGCGGCGCGACGTTGACGAACCACTGCAGCGACAGCCGCGGCTCGACCACGGTCTTGCAGCGGGAGCAGTGCCCGACGGAGTGCACGTAGGGCCGCTTCTCGGCCACGATGCGGCCCTGCTCGCGCAGCGCGGCGACCACGGCGGGCCGCGCCTCGAACCGGTCGAGGCCCTGGAAGGGCCCGTGGGCGGTGATGACGCCGCGCTCGTCCATGATGACGATCGACTCCAGCGAGTGGCGGCGCCCGATCTCGAAGTCGTTCGGGTCGTGCGCGGGGGTGACCTTGACCGCGCCGGTGCCGAAGGAGGGGTCCACGTGCTCGTCGGCGACGATCGGGATGCGCCGCCCGGTGAGCGGGACCTCGACGTACTTGCCGACCAGGTGCGCGTAGCGCTCGTCGGCGGGGTGCACCGCGACCGCGGTGTCGCCCAGCATGGTCTCGGCGCGGGTGGTGGCGACGACGATCTCCACGTCGCCCGAGCCGTAGCGGATGGACACCAGCTCGCCGTCGTCCTCGCTGTGCTCGACCTCGATGTCGGACAGGGCGGTCAGGCAGCGGGGGCACCAGTTGATGATCCGTTCGGCACGGTAGATGAGCCCGTCGTCGAACAGCTTCTTGAACATCGTCTGGACGGCCCGGGAGAGCCCCTCGTCCATCGTGAAGCGCTCGCGGGACCAGTCCACGCCGTCGCCGAGCTTGCGCATCTGGCCGAGGATCCGCCCTCCGGACTCCTCCTTCCACTGCCAGACGCGCTCGACGAACGCCTCACGGCCGAAGTCGTGGCGGGACAGGCCATCCTTGGCGATTTCGCGCTCGACGACGTTCTGCGTGGCGATGCCGGCGTGGTCCATGCCGGGCAGCCACAGCGTCTCCATCCCCCGCATCCGGGCCCGCCGGGTCAGCGCGTCCTGGATGGAGTGGTCGAGGGCGTGGCCCACGTGAAGCGACCCGGTCACGTTGGGCGGGGGAAGCACGATGCTGTACGGCTCGCGCCCGCTGCCCGGGTCCGCGGTGAAGTAGCCCGCCGATACCCAGCGCTCGTAGCTGCGGGTCTCGACATCGGCGGGGGCGTACTGGGTGGGCAGCTCAGACGTAGTCACGCTGCCCAATTCTAGGGACGTCCGGACGCCGCCCGAGCCGCCGCCGCACGCCCTGTGGACAACGCTCCGGCGAAGGCCCGCGTCAGGCGGACTTCTCCCTCGGGGTCCGCTGCTGCTTGGCCTGTAGCTGGTCACGCGGCACGAGGGTGGGGTTCACGTGCTCCAGCACCGCCTCGCGGGTGATGACGACACGGGCCACGTCCTGGCGGGAAGGCACCTCGTACATCACCGACTGGAGGACCTCCTCCATGATCGCGCGAAGCCCGCGGGCGCCGGTGCCGCGCAGGATCGCCTGGTCGGCGATGGCCTCCAGCGCGTCGTCGGTGAACTCGAGCTCGACGTTGTCGAGTTCGAGCAGACGCCGGTATTGCTTGACGAGCGCGTTGCGCGGCTCGGTGAGGATCTGGATCAGCGCGTCCCTGTCGAGGTTGTGCACCGACGTGATCACCGGCAGCCGGCCGACGAACTCGGGGATCATGCCGAACTTCAGGAGGTCTTCCGGCATGACGTCCGAGAAGATGTCGGAGGAGTCCATCTCCTCCTTGGAGTGGATGATCGCGTTGAAGCCGATGCCTTTCCTGCCGATCCTCGCCTCGATGATCTTTTCGAGGCCGGCGAAGGCACCGCCGCAGATGAACAGGACGTTGGTGGTGTCGATCTGGATGAACTCCTGGTGGGGGTGCTTGCGCCCGCCCTGCGGGGGCACGCTCGCCGTGGTGCCCTCCAGTATCTTCAGCAGGGCCTGCTGCACGCCCTCACCCGACACGTCCCGGGTGATCGACGGGTTCTCGCTCTTGCGGGCGATCTTGTCGACCTCGTCGATGTAGATGATGCCGGTCTCGGCCTTCTTGACGTCGTAGTCGGCGGCCTGGATCAGTTTGAGGAGGATGTTCTCCACGTCCTCGCCGACGTACCCCGCCTCGGTGAGCGCGGTCGCGTCCGCGATGGCGAACGGCACGTTGAGCATCTTGGCGAGGGTCTGCGCGAGCAGGGTCTTGCCCGATCCGGTGGGACCCAGCAGCAGGATGTTGGACTTGGCCAGCTCCAGGCCGTCGTCCCGGCCCCGCTCCCCGGACTGGACGCGCTTGTAGTGGTTGTAGACCGCCACGGACAGCGCCTTCTTCGCCTTGTCCTGCCCGATGACGTACGCGTCCAGGAATTCGTAGATCTCGCGCGGCTTGGGGAGGTTGTCCCACTTGAGTTCGGAGGACTCGGACAGCTCCTCCTCGATGATCTCGTTACAGAGATCGATGCACTCATCGCAGATGTAGACGCCTGGTCCGGCGATGAGCTTCTTGACCTGCTTCTGGCTCTTGCCGCAGAACGAGCACTTCAGCAGGTCTCCCCCGTCGCCGATGCGTGCCACCCCTGATACTCCTTTGCGTGGGACCGCCCCTGCCGCCGCGGTCGCTTCCGTCCGCACCCGCTCGCGATCCGGCAGTCTTCCACTGATCGCGATCCGGTGCGAAAACGTCATCCCGCTCAGGTTTCGACGTTACCGTCTCTCGGGCCCTCAGTGAGCCCCCTGGCGGTGAGTCGCACCGGAACGTGCCCAAATGGGCACCGTTCCGGTGCTGCAGCTTCCCTCAGGAAGCGGCGACTGCCGCCGCACGCTTCTTCCGCGACGGGATGATGTCGTCCACCAGCCCGTACGCCTTCGCCTCCTCGGCGCTGAGGATCTTGTCGCGCTCGATGTCCTTGCGGATCTGATCGGCCGTCTTGCCCGTGTGCTTGGCGATGATCTCCTCGAGCAGCGACCGCATACGCAGGATCTCACGAGCCTGGATCTCGATGTCGCTGCCCTGGCCGCCGCCCTCGGTGTAGGGCTGGTGGATCAGCACGCGGGCGTTCGGCAGGGCGAACCGCTTGCCCGGCGTGCCGCCGGCCAGCAGGACCGCGGCGGCGGAGGCCGCCTGCCCCAGGCAGACCGTCTGGATCTCGGGCCGGACGAACTGCATGGTGTCATAGATCGCGGTCATGGCGGTGAACGAGCCGCCCGGCGAGTTGATGTACATGCTGATGTCGCGGTCCGGATCCAGCGACTCCAGCGTCAGCAGCTGCGCCATCACGTCGTTCGCCGAAGCGTCGTCGATCTGGACGCCGAGGAAGATGATGCGGTCCTCGAACAGCTTGTTGTAGGGGTTCATCTCCTTGACGCCGTACGACGTGCGCTCGACGAAGGAGGGAAGCACGTAGCGGCCGTTGATGTCACCCGGCCGGATCAGCTCACTCATCTGGGAAGCTCCAGTCACGAGACGGCGCCCTCGGAGGGCACCTGGCGGGCGCTGCGCACCACGTGGTCGATGAAGCCGTAGTCCTTGGCCTCCTCGGCCGTGAACCAGCGGTCCCGGTCGGAGTCGCGCTCGATCTGCTCGAGCGGCTGGCCGGTGTGGTACGCGATCCGCTCGGCGAGCGTCTTCTTCACATACAGCATCTGCTCGGCCTGGATCGCGATGTCGGCCGCGGTACCGCCGATGCCGCCCGACGGCTGGTGCATCATGATCCGGGCGTGCGGGAGCGCGTACCGCTTGCCGCGAGCTCCGGCGCAGAGCAGGAACTGCCCCATGGAGGCGGCCAGGCCCATGGCGACCGTGCAGACGTCGTTCGGCACGTACTCCATCATGTCGTAGATCGCCATGCCGGAGGTCACGGAGCCGCCGGGGGAGTTGATGTACATCCAGATGTCGCGCTCGGGGTCATCGGCGGCGAGGAGCAGGAGCTCAGCGCACAGCCGGTTGGCCACCTCGTCGTTCACCTGGCTGCCGAGCACCACGATCCGCTCACGCAGCAGACGCTGGTAGAGCTGGTCCTCGAGGCGGGAGGGGCCACCCTCCGGGCTCCGGGCCTCGAAGCCGGAACCACCGGTCGGGAAGAAGGTCGGCGGGCTGGTCACAGCGTCACCTTCCGATGCGTCGTAATCGATTGGCTTTGCTTGTGACCTTAACGCGCGGCGCAGACAGGTCATGCCCGTGCGACGTACTGTTCGCTGTCGGCGCATGCCACCACCCGTGACAGGCCACCATGCCGCAATCGCCGGTGTTTCCCGACGATGGCGGCGAGGCCGGGAACGCACGGAACCCGGCCACGCGAATTCTCCCCGACGCGCGGCAAGAAACAAAATTTGCGGGGTTTTGCCGGAAAATAACCGGAAACCCCCGGCACACGGAGTGCGCCAGGGGTTTCGCCATCGCCGCACGGCCGGCCTCACGACCGACCGGCGGCGGAAGCCGGAGCGAGATCCGCTCAGCTCTCCTTGGCCTCGGCGGACTCCCCAGCGCCCGCCTCCTCCACGCCCACGGCCTCCCGCTCGGGGTTGAGCTCGGCGTAGATGGCCTTGAGGTCCACCTCGTTGCCCGCCGTGTCGACGACCTTGGCCGCGTCCCCGAGGATGGTCTTGGCCTTCTCCCGCACGATCTCCATCATCGCCAGCGGGAGCTGGTTGGTGTCGGCGAGGTGCTTGGCCAGCGTGTTCGGCGCGACGCCGAGCTGCATGGCGCGGCGGACCACGAAGTCGGTCAGCTCCTGCTCGCTGACGCCGAGCTCCTCCGCCTTGACGATCTTGTCGAGCACGAAGCCGGACTTCAGCGCCTTGGCCGCGCTGGCCTCGTACTCGGCGAACAGCTCCTCTTCCGTCTTCTGCTGGAGCCGCAGGTACGCCTCGCGGCTCAGGCCGCTCTCGGCGACCTGGTGCTCGAGGTTGTGCTTGCGCGCGTCGATCTCCGCCTTGAGCGCGCTCTCGGGCAGCGGAATGTCGATCTTCTCGAGCAGGGCGTCGAGCGCCTTCTCGCGGCTCTGCACGACCTGGTTCATCAGCTTGTTGCGGCGAACCTGCTCGCGGATGCTGGCCTTGAGCTCGTCGAGCGTGTCGAACTCGCTGGCGAGCTGCGCGAACTCGTCGTCCAGCTCGGGCAGCACCTTCTCCTTGACCGACTTGACGTTGATGATCACGTCGGCCTCCTCGCCGGCGTTCTCGCCGCCGACGAGCGTGGTGCGGAAGGACTTCTCGTCGCCGGCCGCCATGCCCTGCAGCGCGTCGTCCAGGCCCTGGAGCACCGAGCCGGCGCCCACCTCGTACGACACGTCGGCGGCCTGCTGCTCGTCGAGGTTGCGGCCGTCGATCTCGGCACGCAGGTCCATCACGACGTAGTCGCCGTTCTGGGCCGGCCGGTTCACCCCGGTCAGCGTCGCGAAGCGCTGGCGCAGGGCCTCGAGCTGGGCGTTGACGTCCTCGTCGGTCACCTCGGCGGAGTCGACCACGACCTCGGTGCCCTGGTAGTCCGGAACATCGAAGGCGGGACGGACGTCCACCTCGGCGGTGAACTCGACCTGCTCGCCGTCCTCGATCTTGGTGACCTCGATCTCCGGCTGGCTGACCGGGAAAACCTCGGTCTCGTCAACGGCCTGGCCGTACAGCTTGGGCAGCGCGTCGTTCAGGGTCTCCTCGAGAACCACCGCGCGGCCGAAGCGCTGCTCGATGATCCGGGCCGGCACCTTGCCAGGACGGAAGCCGGGCACACGCACCTGCTGAGCGACCTTCTTATACGCGGCCTGCAGGCTCGGCTCGAGCTCCTTGAACGGCACCTCGACGGTGAGCTTGACCCGGGTAGGGCTGAGCTCCTCGACAGCGGTCTTCACGGGGTGGTCTCCTTGATCCAGCATCTGGTGATCGCGGGCACGTCATGCACGGCAACCGCGGCACAGTAACGCGCGCCGCGCCCACGTGAGAGGCGAGGATCACCGTCTCGCCTGCACACGACCTATCCGGGCATGCTCGACTGTGGCGGGTGTCCAACGCCAAGGGCAGTCTAGAGCAGATGAGGCCCGGGAGCGACTGATCAGAGGTCTGCCATGATCTGCCGCAGCAGGTCCACCGTCTCCGTGGGGGTGGTGCTGACCGCGCAGAGGCGCTCCATGACCTCGCTATAGCGGTCGACTTCCTCCCGTTTGTCCAGGTAAAGCGCGCTGGCGAGCTGCTCGACGTACACGACGTCGGGCAGATCGGGGTCGGCGAACCGCAGGATGCTGAACGCCCCGCCCTCCGCGGCGTGTCCGCCATGGCTGAACGGAATGACCTGGATTGTGATGTTGGGCTGGTTCATCAGGTCGATGAGGTGCTGGATCTGGCCCCGCATCACCTCGACGCCGCCGATCGGCCGGCGCAGCGCGGCCTCGTCGATCACGGCCCAGAACTTGGGGCTGTTCTCGCCGTCGAGGATGCGCTGGCGCTCCAGGCGCAGGTCCACCCGCCTGGCAATCTCCTCCGGGGCCGCGCCGACCGCACCCGCCGTGATGACGGCGCGCGCGTACTCCTTGGTCTGCAGCAGCCCGGGGACGAACTGCACCTCGTAGGTGCGGATGCGCTCGGCGGCCTCCTCCAGGCCGACGTACGCCTGAAACCATGAGGGCAGCAGGTCGTTGAACCTGTGCCACCAGCCCGGCTCGTTGGCCCGTTCGACCAGGTTCATGACGACGTTGCGCGTCTCCTCGTCCTCCACCCCGTAGAGGGCGAGGAGGTCGGCCACGTCGCGTTCCTTGAATCCGACCCGGCCCAGCTCCATCCGGCTGATCTTCGACTCGGAGGCCCGGATGCACTGTCCGGCCTGGTCACGGCTGATGCCCTTGCTCTCACGGAGCTTGCGGAGCTGGGAACCGAGAAGTATGCGCAGAGCCGTCGGACCCGATCCAGCTTGGATCTGTATCACGGCGCCTCCCTTCACCTCGGCCCTGTGTGCCGCCAAGGGACGACCCGCACGACACCCCCAGCCCACACAGTGTCACCACTTCGGGCTCCGATGACAAGGTCTGATCTACGTGTCCCTGACGGTTAGCCCATCCGCCGTGTGCGTCTGCACACGACACCTGCACGTGCATTTGGGTCTTGCAGCCGCACGATCCGCTGTTCCATCATGACTGGGTGCATATTGGGCCAAATATGCATCAGTTCTCGATTCGGGTCGGCGGGAGGTACGGGCAACCATGTCGGACGAGCCCAAATCCGGCGGCCAGCTGACCCACGAGGTGGGATTCGGCTGGTTCCGGAGGACGGCGGAAGCGTCCGATACGGCGATGTGCCCCCTGGCCCCGCAGGCCGACTCGGTCAAGACCGCCCGTGACGTCACCCGCAGGACCCTGCGGCGGTGGGGCCTGTCGGAGCTGAGTGACGACGCGGCGCTGGTCGTGAGCGAGCTGGTGACGAACGCGGTCCGTTACGCGCTGTGTCCGGCGGGCCGCTCCGGCCGCCGGCCGATAACGCTGATCCTCCTGCGCGTCGCCCCGCACGTGCTGCTCGCCGTCTCGGACCCCAGCGACCAGGTGCCCGCGCCCGGACGGCCCGACTGCATCTCCGAGCACGGGCGCGGCCTCTACATCGTCGAGACCTACAGCCAGGCGTGGGGCTGGGACCCGCTGGACGAGGGCGGCAAGGCCGTCTGGGCCCTCTTCCGCGCCGGCGACTGACGGCTCGCGCCCGGCCCGCGTTCCCCGCCCGGGACGTGATGCTCGACCGGGGCATGGGAAAGAGCGTTCGCCGAGTGGACGGCGCGTCCGCCGGAACCGGAGGCGGACACCCCGGCACGCCGTACGCGACGCGCGCGGCCACGAGGCCGGACGAGGAGGTGGAATCTGAACGTCGCATTGGTCTCGTTCGCACCGATGATGCAGCGCACCGGGCTGGGCGGGTCGAGAGCGTACACAAGCCGGCAGAACCTCCGCGCGAACGCGAGCCCGTGCAGGAGCAGGATCCGCTGGTCGTCCTCGGCGATGAACGGCGCGTCGTCGACGGTGGCGACCTCGACTGGGACGAAGTCCTCCAGGTGGAAGGAGCTGTCGGCACACTCCCAGGCGGTGAGGTCGCGGAAGAACGAGGGCGCGCCTTCGGCTTTCCCGACCGAGTCGGCCCGGGCCAGCACCTGACCGCGGCGGACGATGCCGCGCTCGATCCGTTCCTGAAGACCCGGCGCCAGGCCGCCCGGCGGCTCCAGCGTCGCCGGCCCGTTCAGCACCCCCAGCAATCGGACCACGGAGTCGTTCATCGTTAGCGAGACACGATGTTTCATGATCTCAGCGATTCCGGACGAGTGTCGAGTGTTCGAGCACATCTGTCATCCGACAGACGGATTGCCGGGTTTCGTGAAGATCTAACAGAGGTCGGCGCGTTTACGGGGTGAACGGCCCTGAACCGCACCGGGGCTTCGCCGGGAAACCTCATCCTGGTCGGCCCCGTCCATATGAGGACGGTTCACGCCGAGATCGCCAGCTCGCGCCCCGCTCCCGGCGACTACCGGGTCCGCACGGCCGAAGTGGCACCCGTATGGCCGGTTTCCTCGTGAGACCACAAAGGCCAGATCACCCCCTGCGGGATGACCTGGCCTTTAGCGCTTGGAGCGGACGACGGGAATCGAACCCGCGTAGCCAGTTTGGAAGACTGGGGCTCTACCATTGAGCTACGTCCGCGCGCGCCCGGTTTCCATCTGGTCTAGACTTCATCCGGTCGTCAGGGCGTAAGCGTACCGGAGTCTCGGACCGCTCGCGTACCCGACGAGACGGGGCGTGGCGCAGCTTGGTAGCGCGCTTGCTTTGGGAGCAAGAAGTCGCAGGTTCAAATCCTGTCGCCCCGACCAGCGCTGACGCGCGCCGAAGGCCGCCTCCGGTGATCGGAGAAGCGGCCCTTTCCGTTTTCGGGGGTCGCCGCGTACGTCCTCCTGGTCCCGCCTTGAGCATGCCTCGCCCCCGGCGAACGACGGCGCCCCGGACCGGCCGGCACCGAACACGGCGCGCTTGATCTCATCGCGGCATGGTTGGCTTGATCCCGTCGCGGTACGGCTCGCTCGACCTCGTCGCGCGCCCCCGCCCCCCCGGGCGCGCCGGGCGCCGGCGGATGATCCGCGGACATGCCCGCCGAGGCCGGAAATTATTCGGATGCGACGGCGGACCGCGTCCCGGCAGACTGCCCGGATGAGCGTGGATACGCCCATCTCGCCACAAGAGCAAGCTCTCCGCCATGTCGCGGCCTTGTCGTCGGGGGGCCCGCTCGACCCCCGGTTGCGTGTGACCCTCAACTTCCACCCCGACCGCTCGGCCGGCGGCCGGCCGATCCTGCTCAAGATGGCCGACGACGGCGTCTACCTGTCGCAGTTCGCCACCGGGACGAGCAACGGGGGACTCACGGCTCACCCCGGCGGCGACCGGTGGCGCTGGGAGAGCAGGATTTTCGGAGGCGCCTACGACAACGCACCCGCACGGATGCGCCCCGTCTACGGTGCGCTGAACTTCCGGCGCAGGTCCATCGGCGCCGCGCCACGCTTCGGATCCGCCCACTTCAGGCTGACGGCCGAGACCCTTCACCGGACCACGTTCTGCTACCCGGACAGTTTCTTCGAACCCTCGGCGTTCGGTGTCGCGTCCCGCATGGCGTTGATCGAACTGGCCGAGGCCGACAACCCGGATTTCCTGGACGACTACATCGAGGCTCAGGTGCACGGGCCGGTCAGGCTCGACAGGGACGTGGAGGCCCTGGTCCTCGATCCCGGCTATCGCGGCACGGCCATGGAAGCCGCGGCCCGCCGGCTCCCGTGTCCGGTGGAATGGCACCCCGGATTCCGCCTCACGGTCGAGCACCTGCGACGCCACCCGGACTACCGGGGACAGGAGTACGTGGCGCTCGGCGCCGAGATCGCGGTCGACGGCCTGCTCGATCCGCGGATCATCGGAGACGCCGCCCGCACCGGGCGCTACGACCTGCAAGCGCTGAAGAAGGTCTGGCACTACGTGGCGCGCTTCGGCGCCCCTCCGCACCCGGCCGGCGAGGCTCCGGGACGGGTCGCCGTTTGCTGTTCTCCCGGCCTATGAGGCCGGCGATCTCGGCCGTCCCGCCGCCTGGCGGTCTTTCCGGTCCCCGCCTTGTCCGGCACGGCGAACGGCCACTCGGACGCGTGCCCCGCGCGGGTGGCCCATCGGACGGACCGGCCGGAAGTCACTCCTCCTTCACGTACGGATGGGTGATGAACTCGATGGAGTGGCCGTCGGGATCGTCCACGTACACCCCACGGCCGTGGTGGCGATGATTGATCTGCTGCGGCTCCTGATGGTGCGGCCCGCCCCAGTACGGCAGGCCGCGCTCGGCGATACGGGCGAAGATCTCGTCGAACTCGTCCTCCGACACGAGGAACGCCAGATGCTGCATGACGATGCGGTCCCGGTCGATGATCGAGTCGGCGTAGTCGATCGTCACGCCGTTGGCGAGCCTGACCGTGGCGAACGGCCCGAACTCGCCCGGCTCGGGCTCGCCGAGCAGCCCGGTCAGGAACCGGGCGGATGCGAAACGGTCGCTGCTGTGCACGATCGTGTGGTCCAGTCGAGCGGTCACGGCACCCTCCAGTTCTCTTGCGGCCTTCATCGACCCCTTACCGTGGACATGTGATCGACAAGCGCATCCCTCGTGTGCTCGGGTTGCTCGGGCAGGACGACACGCTTCGCGTCCTCGCCGCCCTGGTCCTGCGTCCCGACGAGCCGCTCGACAAGGTCACCGGGCTCGACTCGGGGGCGGTGGCCAAGGCCCTGGACCGGCTGGCGCGGGGCGGCCTCGCCGTACGGGACGAGGAGGGCTGGCGGGCGCGGCCCGAGACCTTCCGTGAGCTGCTCCGCACGCTTCCCTCCGCTCCCGCCGACCCGATGGACGCCTTCCTGGTCGACGGCCGGCTCGTCTCCATACCGGCGAAGCGGTCCAAGCGGCTGATGGTGCTCGACTACATCGCGCAGGTGTTCGAGGTGGGTGTGCGCTACCCGGAGAAAGAGGTCGACGTGGCGCTGCGGGCGTTCCACGACGACTACGCCGCGCTGCGCCGCTACCTGGTGGATGAGGAGTTTCTCACCCGGGAGGGAGGCGTCTACTGGCGCTCCGGCGGCACGGTCTGACCCGATCACCCGGGACGGCGCCCGCCCGGCCCGGCGGCCCAAACCAGCACACCGACATGCGCCGGCAGACCCCGCCGAAACCGCACAGCGTCGCACATCACCGGCCCGAACCGCATAGCCGTACCATCCGCCCGGGCATAGCCCACGCGCCAGACCGACGACCCAGCCGTCGCGCATCACCGGCCCGAACCGGCATACCCGCAACCATCCGCCCAGCACAGCCCGAACCGTCACGGCCCCCACACCGGCCGCACGGCCGATCACTCGGCACTGCGGTCCGCCTGACCAGGTCCGGCCATATCGCCGTACGCCCTTTCCCAATGGGCCTGCGGCGCGGAGACTGGGAGACATGGGCGAGCCGACCAGGGTCCTTCTCGACGAGTCCCGGATTCCCCGGAACTGGTACAACATCGTCCCCGATCTGCCCACGCCTCCCCCGCCGGTGCTCCACCCGGCGACGCTGGAGC
>JADGHC010000780.1 GCA_019689655.1 Microbispora sp. | reverse complement strand
TTAAAGACACTGGTCGGGGGACACCGTGGATGGGGGTCAGGGGGGGGTGGCCGGGCGGGAAGCCGTACGACTGGGGGTGGTCGCGGATGCGGGCGAGCCGCAGCGGCCGGGGGTCTTTGATCATGAGTCCGAGCAGGCCCAGCCCGTGCGGCCAGTGCTCGATGCCGGCGATCTCCTCCTCGGTCAGCCCCACCGGGATGAACCGGGCGAGGGTGGCGTCCTCTCCGACCACGCCGAGCGCGCCGTACCTGGCGCCGGCCAGCGTGACGGCGGTCTCGGCGATCCGGCGCAGCACGGTCTCGAGGTCGAGCTCGCCGCCCACCGCGACCACCGCCTCGAGCAGCGCGTGGGCCCGGTCACGCGTCGTCAGGACCGCCCGCAGCCTCGTGTGCAGTTCGGTCAGCAGCCCGTCCAGGCGCGTCTGCGGGGTCATGGTCCCCCGTCGGCCGTGTCCGCCACAGTGAAAGTGTCGCAAACAGGACACTTCCGGCCGCCGCTCTTTGCCAGGTCGCGACCGGCTTCTTACCCTCCGTGTACGCCCACCCGCCACCCGCGCCGGACATACTCGGAAATGACCGGATTCGGACGCGGGGGTGGGCCATGAGCGAGCCGCGTGACGGCGTCATCAGGGTCGCCTGGCGCGGCGCCGACCGGTTCGACATGCGGATCCGGCGCCACGCGGTCCGCGCCGACCAGCCCGCGGACGTCGGCGGGAGCGACACCGGCCCCACCCCGGCCGAGCTGTTCGTGGGCAGCGTGGCCGCCGGAATCGCCTGCTGCGCCGAACACTACCTGCGCCAGCGTCAGCTGCCCGCCGGGGTCGATGTGACCGCGCGGTACGGCATGGGCGTCTGCCCCGGGCGGATCGACCACATCGATCTGTCGGTGGACGCCCCCGGCCTGCCCGCGGGGCTGCGCGCCTCGCTGCTGTCGGTCCTGGAGCACTGCGCGCTGCGCACCACCTTGCGGATTCCGCCGCGGGTCACGTTCGAGGTCGGGCAGGGCGGCCCCGAGACGGCCGCGAGTCCCGGGCGGGCGCGGGAGGATCGGGCGGCCCGGCCGGCGCCGCCGAGGGCCTAGCGGGCCCGGCCGATCTCACCGGCCGTCGGCCGGGCTCGCGGAGCCGGTCACCGCCGCCCGGTAGTCGGCGGCGATGCGGCCGGCCACGGCCAGCAGCGGTTCGACCAGCCGGCGCAGCTCGCGCACCCGCCGGGAGGAGACCACGATGCCGACGGCGGCGACGGGCCGGTCCCCGACCAGCACCGGCGCGGCCGCCGAGCAGGAGCCGAGCGTCATCTCCTCGTACGTGGTCGCGTACCCCTGGGCGCGCACCTGGGCCAGCTCGCGTGCCAGCCGGCCCGGCTCGGTGATCGTGTGCGGGGTGGGCCGCTCCAGCGGCCGCGACAGGTAGGAGCAGACGAACCAGGCCGGTTCGAAGGCGAGCAGCGCCTTGCCGACGCCCGTCGGGTGCATCGGCAGGCGGGAACCGGTCCGCGACACGAGCGGCACCGCCCGCTTGCCGTACACCTTGTCGACGTAGAGCACCTCGACCCCGTCGCGCACCGCGAGGTGGACGTTCTCGCCGGTCTCGCCGAACAGCTCCTGCAGCCAGGGGTGGGCCACCTCCTGCAGCGGGTCGGCGGCGAGCTGCCCCAGCTCCCACAGGCGGCGGCCGATCTCGTAGCGCCCGCCGGCGCCGCGGCGCAGGGCGCGCCACTCCTCCAGCTCGCGCACGAGCCGGTGGACGGTGCTCAGCGCCATGCCGGTACGCGCGGAGATCTCGGTCAGCGTGAGCCGCGGATGGTGGGCGTCGAAGGCGCCGAGGATGGCCAGCACCCGGGACGTCACGGAACGCCCGGGATCGCGCGCGCCACCGGCCATGTGATCCCTCTTCCGCTGAGTGGAAGCCAAGCCTACGCCGAAGAGCTCATGATCCCGATGCTTTTGCCATGCGAACTCAGGTCGGGATCATCGGAGCCGGGCCCGCCGGTCTGCTGCTGTCCCATCTCTTACACCTGCGCGGGATCGAGTCCGTCGTGCTCGAACGCCGCAGCAGGGAGTACGTCGAGCGGCGGGTGCGGGCGGGGGTGCTCGAACAGGGCACGGTGGACACGCTCGTGGCGGCGGGCGTGGGCGAGCGGCTCATGCGGGAGGGCCTCCCCCACCACGGCATCGAGC
>JADGHC010000091.1 GCA_019689655.1 Microbispora sp. | reverse complement strand
TGCGGGTACTGCGGCGCCGGGGGGCGGCCCCCGGCCGGCCCCGGAGCCGCGGTTACGCTGCCGACAAGGGGGCACCGTCTCGGGCGCGATCTGCGGGGGAGGTCTTCATGGCAGGCAGGATTCGGGTCGTCGTCGCGAAGGCGGGGCTCGACGGGCACGACCGCGGAGTCAAGGTGGTGGCGCGGGCGCTGCGCGATGCGGGCATGGAGGTCATCTACACGGGCCTGCACCAGACGCCGGAGCAGATCGTCCGTACGGCGATTCAGGAGGACGCCGCGGCGATCGGGCTGTCCGTCCTGTCCGGCGCTCACATGACGCTGTTCACCCGGCTCCTCGAGGTGCTGCGCGAGGAGGGCGCCGAAGACATCGTCGTGTTCGGCGGCGGCATCATCCCCGAGGAGGACATCCCCGAGCTGACGAAGATGGGCGTCGCCAAGATCTTCACACCCGGGTCCACGATGCAGGAGATCGTGGAATGGGTTCGTTCGGCGGTCCCCGCCACCGTATAGGCATTTTGCCCAACTGTGCCGTACTCGAGGGTTGTTGACAAGGCTCCGCCGGACCCGATGACGTGGCCACGCTCGTACGGGGACTAGGCTTCATGCGCGGAAACGCCGGGCGGGACGACGGCGCCCGGCCTCGGACATCAAAAGGGACGGACCCTCGTGGACCTGTTCGAACATCAAGCGAAGGAGCTCTTCGCGGAGTACGGCATCCCGGTGCCGCGCGGAATCGTCGCGCACACCGCGGAGGAGGCGCGGGCGGCTGCCGAGCAGCTCACCGGACGCGTTGTCGTCAAGGCCCAGGTCAAGACCGGCGGGCGCGGCAAGGCCGGCGGTGTGAAGGTGGCCGACGACGCCGCCGACGCGCACGCGAAGGCGACGCAGATCCTCGGCATGGACATCAAGGGCCACACGGTCCACAAGGTCCTGGTCGAGGAGGCCAGCCAGATCGCGGAGGAGTACTACTTCTCCTTCCTTCTCGATCGTGCCAACCGTACGTTCCTCGCGATCTGCTCCGCCTCCGGCGGCATGGACATCGAGGAGGTCGCGCACACCGCGCCGGAGAAGGTGGCGAAGGTGCCGATCGACCCGCTGACGGGTGTCGACCGCGCCAAGGCCCGCGAGATCGCGGTGGCCGGCGGCCTGCCGCAGCAGGCGCTGGAGGGCGCGGCCGAGCTGATCGAGAAGCTGTGGGCCGTGTTCGTCGACGAGGACGCCACGCTGGTCGAGGTCAACCCGATGATCCTGTCGGCCGACGGCCAGGTGAAGGCGCTCGACGGCAAGGTCACCCTCGACGACAACGCGAACTTCCGCCAGCCGGAGCACCTGGCGTACGTCGACAAGGCCGCGGAGGACCCGCTGGAGGCCCGGGCCAAGGAGAAGCACCTCAACTACGTCAAGCTCGACGGCAACGTCGGCATCATCGGCAACGGCGCGGGCCTGGTCATGTCCACGCTCGACGTCGTGGCGTACGCGGGCGAGGAGTTCCCCGGCCAGCCCAGGCCGGCCAACTTCCTCGACATCGGCGGTGGCGCCTCGGCCGAGGTCATGGCGAACGGCCTGGAGATCATCCTGTCCGACCCGTCGGTGAAGTCGGTCTTCGTGAACGTCTTCGGCGGCATCACCGCCTGCGACGCGGTCGCCAACGGCATCGTCTCGGCTTTCAAGCTCCTGGAGAGCCGGGGTGAGACGGTGACCCACCCGCTGGTCGTCCGGCTGGACGGCAACAACGCCGCTCTCGGGCGGCAGATCCTGGCCGACGCCGCGCTGCCGCGGGTCGAGCTGGTCGACACCATGGACGAAGCGGCCAAGCGTGCCGCCGAGCTCGCCGCGGTAGGTGCGTAATGGCAATCTGGCTCACCGAGAACAGTAAGATCATCGTGCAGGGCATGACCGGCGCCGAGGGCACCAAGCACACCCGCCGCATGCTCGCCGCCGGCGCCAAGGTCGTGGGCGGCGTGAACGCCCGTAAGGCCGGCATCACGCACGAGGGCCTGCCGGTCTTCGGCACGGTCAAGGAGGCCATGGAGCAGACGGGCGCCGACGTCTCCGTCGTCTTCGTGCCCCCGGCCCACACCAAGGCCGCCGTCCGCGAGGCCATCGACGCCGAGATCCCGCTGTGCGTGGTCATCACCGAGGGCGTGCCGGTCCACGACACCACCGAGTTCTGGGCGTACGCCGTCTCCAAGGGCAACAAGACCCGCATCATCGGCCCGAACTGCCCCGGCATCGCCTCGCCCGGCGCCTCCAACGCCGGCATCATCCCGGCCGACATCACCACCAAGGGCCGCATCGGCCTGGTCTCGAAGTCCGGCACGCTGACCTACCAGCTCATGTACGAGCTGCGTGACATCGGCTTCTCCACCTGCGTCGGCATCGGTGGCGACCCGGTCATCGGCACGACGCACATCGACGCGCTCCAGGCGTTCCAGGAGGACCCGGAGACCGACGCGATCGTCATGATCGGCGAGATCGGCGGCGACGCCGAGGAGCGCGCGGCGGCCTACATCGAGCAGCACGTGACAAAGCCGGTCGTCGCCTACGTCGCCGGGTTCACCGCCCCCGAGGGCAAGACCATGGGCCACGCGGGCGCGATCGTGTCCGGCTCCGCCGGCACCGCCCAGGCCAAGAAGGAGGCCCTGGAGAAGGTCGGCGTCCGCGTCGGCCGCACTCCCAGCGAGACCGCCCGCCTGATGCGCGAAATCATGTCCGGCCGCTGATCGCGCACCCGTCCGGCTGTGTCCGCGACCTTCGGTCGCGTCCCGTGACGCACGCAGCCGGCAGCGGTCGCCCGGACGGCGCCGCGCCGTGTCGCCGCCCCACCCGCGGGGATTCCGCGCAGGTTCGGAATCTCCGCGGGGCCCGGGAAGACGCCTGCGCGAGGGGCCGCCGCCTCGCATCGGCCCACACCGGGAACGCCTCGTATCAGTGCACGCCGGCGAGGCATCACCCCGCCGGGCTCCGCCCCTGCTTCGCTCCGGCCCCGCCGGGCCCGGGCCGCCTCCTCGGGTAACCCCGCCGGGCTTGTCCTCGGCCTCGTTTCGGCCTGCATCACGGACGGTCCCGGAGCCGGCGTACGAAGGTGAACGTCGGGTACGCGCGCCGGTGCGCCCGGATTGCGTGATCCCCGGCGTGGCGACGTGGAGGAAGACCGGGGGGCTGGGATGATGCGGTAATGTGACGGGCCTTCTCGACCAGTTCAGGACCGCTCCCCGTGCCGTGCTCGGCCGCGTGGGCGACGGGGAAGAGGAGACCCGCCGTCCGCTTCCCGTCTCCGGCATGCTGGCCGCGGTCTCGACGCTCGGGGCCGGCCTCGCCGTGCTCACCACGCTCACGCTCATCGGCTGGATGGCCGCGCCCCGCGGGCCGTTCGGCGAGGGCCTGCCGGGTGTCTTCCGTACGGCCTGCCAGCTCTGGCTCGCCGCCCACCACGCCGGGTTCGCGATTCCCGGCGGCCGGGTGGGCCTGCTGCCCATCGGGCTGATGATCCTGCCGGGGACGCTGCTCTACCGTGCCGGCCTGTGGATGGCGCGGGACGCCGACCTGCGGGTGCGGATGCCCGCCCGGCTGCCCAAGGGCACGCCCCGGGACCTGGAGAACGCCCGGCGCCGCGCCCAGCTCATGCTCATCGCCCAGGCCGGTATCTCGCTGGCCGCGCCGTACGCGCTGCTCGCGGGGGTGATCGCCCTCGTTTCCAGCAACGAGATCATGCAGCCGTCCCTCGCGGAGGCGCTGGTCAGCCACCTGCTGCTGGCCTTCGTCACCGGGTCGGTGGCCACCGCCCGCACGATCGGGCCGTGGCGGTCGATGCTGCGCCTGCTGCCCGAGCGGCCGCGCTCGCTCGTCGCCGGCACGGCCGTCGCGGTAGCGCTGATGCTCCTGGCCGGGGCCGTGCTGGTCCTCGGGGCCGTGGTGGTCAACTTCACCAAGATCGAGCAGATGTCGGAGGTCCTCAGCCCCGGAGTGGTGGGCGGCCTGCTGCTCCTGCTCCTGGAGGTCCTCTATTTCTTCAACGCCGTCATCTGGGGCTTGGCGTACATCTCGGGGCCGGGTTTCGCGGTGGGCGCGGGGACGCTGGTCGCACCCACCGGGGTCAAGCTGAGCGCGGTGCCGATGCTGCCGCTGCTGGGCGCCCTGCCGTCGTCCGGGGCCGCGCCCGCCTGGGTCATGAGCGTGATCGCGGTGCCGTTCGCGGCCGGGGCGGTCGCCGGGGTGGTCACGGCCCGCGTCGCGCCGACCCCGTCGATCGAGGCGGCGCCGTTGTGGGGGTTCGTCTGCGGGATCACCTCCGGCCTCGTCGCCGGGACGCTCGCCGCGCTGTCCGGCGGCCCGCTCGGCGGGGCGAAACTGGCCGCGGTGGGGCCGTCTCCGTGGGAGGTCGCGCTGTCGGTCACGCTGGAGGTCGGCGTGGCCGCCGGCATCTCGGCCGGCATCGCCAACTGGTGGCTGATCTCCCGGCGGCCGGCGACGACGCCCGAGCCGGTGCGGAAGGCCGGCGCCGTCATCGCCAGGGCGGCGGGGCGGGTGCGGGCCGCCCGCGGCGCCCACCTGCCCGGCCACTGGCTGGACGCCACCGAGGCGGAGACTCAGCCGATTCCGGTCATCAGGGACGACTGGACCGACGAGCACGCCGCGGCCGCGGCGGAGACCTTCGACGACATGGGCGTGCGGAGGGCCGGGGCCGCCTCCCGGATGAACGGCGTCCCGCGCAAACCGGCCGCGAAGCCCGCCACGACCCCGCCGCCGAAGCCGCGCAAGGACATCGTGGACGAGACCGACGACCGCGGGGGCCACATCATCTACCTCGACCCGTACGCCTGGGACCGCGACTGACCGGCACACGGGGAGGGCGCCGCGGGCCCGCGGGTCGCCCCGCACCCGCCCGGTGCCTTCCGCCGCCGCGACCGCACCACCCGTGCGTGGGCCTGCGGCTCGGCGCCCGGTTCGTCATGACCCTCGCCTTCCGAAACCGGACGTGGGGGGTCGTTCAGGGTGTCTTGCCCGGGTTCATGAGGGAATCCGGGTTCGTCACGCGGGGGCGGGGACGCCGCTGGGCCAGGCCATGCCCATCTTCCGCTCGAACGCCCGCATGAGCTCGTCGGAGCACTGCTGCTGCGCCGTCACCGTGCCCGCGCCCTTGCGGCACTCGTTGTAGGCGTTGAGCTCATCGGAGAAGTAGAGCTGGAAGCCTGTCGTCACCAGCCCCAGGACGAACGCCAGCGACGAGAGCACGACGGCCCCGGTCGCCATGCCGATCCCGCGCCTCTCCTGGCTGAGCAGGCGCAGGTCGCGGATCGAAATGAAGATCGCGAAGAGCGACAGCGCGAGCCCGGCGGCGGGCAGCATCAGCGTGAAGACCAGCGCCATGATGGCGAGCGCGAGAGCCCGGCGCCCTCCGGTCGCAGGGGCCGGCGTGTGTAGGGGTGTTGTCACGGTCTCCTCGCCTCGCGTTCCGCATAGCCCGTCGTAAGTCGTGATGGCCGGCGCCCGATACGCTTTAGCTGCGTCGAGGGACGGCCCTCACGCTCGACCACTCTCTAAGGAACCATCTCCCGGCAACCACCTGCAAAACGAAGGCAGCTCACGAAGGAGTTCCGCTCTGTCCTTCCGGCTCGTCGTCCTCGTCTCGGGTTCGGGGACCAACCTGCAAGCGCTGCTGGACGCGGCGGCAGACGACGCTTTCGGCGCGACCGTCGTGGCCGTCGGGGCCGATCGCACCGGCATCGAGGGGCTGGCCCGGGCCGAGCGCGCCGGCGTCCCCACGTTCGTCGAGAGGGTGGGCGACCACCCCACTCGGGAGGACTGGGACGCGAGGCTGGCCGAACGCATCGCCGAGCACAAGCCCGACCTGGTGGTCTCCGCCGGGTTCATGAAGATCCTCGGCCCTCGCGTGCTGAGCGCGTTCCCGGTCGTCAACACCCATCCGGCGCTGCTGCCCGCCTTCCCCGGCGCGCACGCGGTGCGCGACGCCCTCGCGTACGGCGTCCGGGTCACCGGCTGCACCGTCCACCTCGTCGACGCGGGCGTGGACACGGGCCCGGTGATCGCCCAGGAGGTGGTGCCCGTACGGGAGGGGGACGACGAGGAGTCGCTGCACGAGCGCATCAAGAGCGTCGAGCGCGGTCTCCTCGTCGAGACGGTGGGCCGCATGGCCCGCGAGGGCTGGACCGTGACCGGGCGGACCGTACGCCTGGGAACGGGACGAGTCGCAGGAGAGGCCGGGCACGGCCCGACACCAGGAAGGACCACGAAGTGACCCGCATCGCCATCCGCCGTGCGCTGATCACCGTTTATGACAAGACGGGTCTGGAAGACCTGGCGCGGGGGCTCGATGCCGCGGGCGTGGAGATCGTGTCGACCGGTGGCACCGCCGCCGCGATCGCCTCCTACGGCGTACCGGTCACGAAGGTCGAGTCGCTCACCGGATTCCCGGAGTGCCTGGACGGACGGGTCAAGACCCTCCATCCGCGGGTCCACGCCGGGCTGCTCGCCGACGGCGGCAACCCCTCGCACGTCAAGCAGCTCGAGGAGCTGGAAATCGAGCCGTTCCAGCTCGCGGTGGTGAACCTGTATCCGTTCGCCGCCACGGTCGCCTCCGGCGCCTCCGACGCCGAGTGCGTCGAGCAGATCGACATCGGCGGCCCCGCCATGATCCGCGCTGCCGCCAAGAACCACGGCACGGTGGCCGTGGTCGTCGACCCCGCGGCGTACGGCGAGGTCCTGGCCGCGGTCGCCGAGGGCGGTTTCACGCTGACCGAGCGCAGGAGGCTGGCCGCCAAGGCGTACGCGCACACCGCCGCCTACGACGTCGCGGTCGCGTCCTGGTTCGCCGGCGTGTACGCACCCGAGGGCGACTGGCCGTCGTTCATGGGCGCGGCGTGGCAGCGCAAGGCCGCCCTGCGGTACGGCGAGAACCCGCACCAGCGAGCGGCCCTCTACACCGGGGAGAAGGGGGGCCTGGCCAACGCCGAGCAGCTCCACGGCAAGGAGATGTCCTACAACAACTACGTGGACGCCGACGCCGCCTGGCGGGCCGCCTGGGACTTCGCCGAGCCGTGCGTGGCCATCATCAAGCACGCCAACCCGTGTGGCATCGCGGTGGGCGCCGACGTGGCCGAGGCGCACCGCAAGGCGCACGAGTGCGACCCGGTCTCCGCGTACGGCGGGGTGATCGCGGTCAACCGCGAGGTGACCCGGGAGCTGGCCGAGCAGATCGCGCCCATCTTCACGGAGGTGGTGGTCGCGCCGTCGTTCGCGGCGGACGCGCTGGAGGTGCTCCGGGAGAAGAAGAACATCCGCCTGCTCGCCTGCCCGGAGGGGCCGTCGAACGCCACGGAGTTCCGCCGCATCGACGGCGGCCTGCTGGTGCAGACGGTCGACCGGGTGGACGCGTCCGGCGACGACCCGTCCACGTGGGAGCTCAAGGCCGGCGAGGCGGCCTCGCCCGAGGTGCTGGCCGACCTGGCCTTCGCCTGGCGGGCCTGCCGTTCGGTGAAGTCCAACGCGATCCTGCTCGCCTCCGGCGGTGCGACCGTCGGCGTCGGCATGGGCCAGGTCAACCGGGTCGACTCGGCCCGGCTGGCGGTCTCCCGGGCCGGCGAGCGCGCGGCCGGGTCGGTCGCCGCCTCCGACGCGTACTTCCCGTTCCCCGACGGCCTGCAGGTGCTGGCGGAGGCCGGGGTGAAGGCGATCGTCGAGCCGGGCGGCTCGATCCGCGACGAGCAGGTCATCGAGGCCGCCAAGGAGGCCGGCATCACGCTGTACTTCACCGGCACCCGGCACTTCTTCCACTGATCCCGAAGACCGGCATACCGTCGCAGAGAGGTGGTAATTGGGGCGGATGGGGTGAAAACGGCACGATCCCCCAAGTGGGGCGGTTAGCCTGAAGCGCTCAGACGCATCCGAACAACCCCATCCTCCCCGGGAGCGGATTTATGCCCCTTGATAAGATCCTGAGCTCCTTCGCGACGATGAGCGACGTGTGGAACAGCCCCATCGCGCTGCTGCCCATCGCCGCACTGGCCGCCTATTTCGGCTGGCGGATCGTGGAGTTCATCCCCTTCACCCGCCGGATCATCGAGCGTCGCGAAGGGGGACAGTAAGACGCCCGGAAGGACAGGGAGTGCCATGACCGCGCGGGTTCTGGACGGTAAGGCGACCGCCGCCAAGATCAAAGGTGAGCTGGCGGAGCGGGTGAAGGCGTTGCGGGCCCGGGGTGTCACCCCAGGTCTGGGCACGATCCTGGTCGGCGACGACCCGGGCAGCCAGATCTACGTCGCGGGCAAGCACCGCGACTGCGCGGAGGTCGGGATCACCTCGATCCGCAAGGACCTCCCGGAAAGCGCCACCCAGGCCGACGTGGAGGCCGTGGTCGACGAGCTGAACGCCGACCCCGCCTGCACCGGCTACATCATCCAGCTCCCGCTGCCGCGTCACCTGGACGCCCAGGCGCTCATCGAGCGCATGGACCCGGCCAAGGACGCCGACGGCCTCCACCCGGTGAACCTGGGCAGGCTCGTGCACATGGTCGACGCTCCGCTGCCGTGCACGCCGCGCGGCATCGTGGTCCTCCTTCAGGAGTACGGCGTGCCGCTCAAGGGCGCCGAGGTCGTCGTGGTCGGCCGCGGCATCACGGTGGGCCGGCCGCTCGGCCTGCTGCTCACCCGGCGTACGGAAAACGCCACCGTCACGCTCTGCCACACCGGCACCCAGGACCTGGCCTCCCACGTACGGCGGGCCGACATCGTGGTCGCCGCGGCCGGGGTGCCCCACCTCATCACCGCCGACATGGTCAAGCCCGGCGCGGCCGTGCTCGACGTGGGCGTCTCCCGGGTCGACGGGAAGCTCACCGGCGACGTGGCCCCGGACGTCCGCGAGGTCGCGGGCTTCGTCGCGCCCAACCCCGGCGGGGTGGGGCCGATGACCCGGGCCATGCTGCTGGCCAACGTCGTCGAGGCCGCCGAACGGCGCTGATCCACGGGTTTTCCGCACGGCCCGGCCGGACCTGGGTGACGGCCGGGCCGTGGCCCCCCGCCGCCCCCCGCGGGGGGGGGGGGGGGCGGCCGGGGGTGCGGGGGGGCCCCCCGCCCCCGGGGGGGATGCAGAGCTTGGCGGTCATCGTGCGGGCGTCCTTGATCAGCGGGCGGAACTGGGAGACCGGGAGGCTCTTGGTCACCAGGCCGGTCCTGACGTAGACCGCGATCGCGCTGCCCCGGCGGACGACGACCGAGCGGGACCGGTTCTCGAAGAAGAAGCCGCCGACCCGGATGGCCTCGTCGCCGATGTCGGTGCTCTTCCAGCGGTACGAGTACCGGTCGTGGCCGCGGCCTCCCGAAGCGCAGTCGGTCAGGTCGGCGCGTAGGGTGCGCATCGCCGCCTTCGCGGCCCGCTTGGACAGGTAGAGCACGACCTGCTCACTCCGGTAGTCGGTCTCCGCCAGATAAGTGAACGTACGGCTCGCGCTGCGGCCGTCGCGGGCGGTCCTCCGGTCGCACGGGTTCACCTCGAGGGGCCTCTTCAGGCTATTGCTGAGCTTCAGGTGCTCCCACGGCTTGCGTGGGCGGTTCATCTTGGCCTCATTCAGCAGGAATCCCTTGGGCAGCTTCGCCTTGGCTTTGGCCGCGCTCGCCACCCCGGCTGTCGCCTGTACCGCCGGTGACGCCGCAGCCTGTCCCGTGCCCAGCGCCGTAGCCGTCACGGCCGCTGCCACCGCGAACGTCATAACCCTGCGCATCACGCACTCCTCGCCGAATAGGTTGACGTCCCGTTCGAAGGGACCTCCGCGAGTTTTGTTCGGTGGAGTCCGTTCGGTTCTCGGTCAGTGCTTGTTGGCCAGGTCGCGGGCCTCGCGCCGCAAGCGATCGGCCTCGTCGTGAAGCCGGGCCGCCACCGTGCCGCAGCGCATCTTCCAGGTTGCGATCTGGCCGCGTACCCGGTCGGTCAACGGACCCGACCACTCCATGCCGGCCGCCATGCTGTTCACCGGATCGACCAGTTTTTCCACGTCATTGGCTAATTCCCGAAGTTTGGCGGCTCGGTTCTCGAGTTCCTGCACTTCGGGTGGAAGCGGCACGCTTTCTCCTCTCAAAGCTCTTTATAAGAGGATAAGTTACAGGTAGGCTCCCGCCGCATGGGGGGAGGCGTGACGCGGAGCTTCAAGCCTGAAGAGCTTGAACGCTTGGCCGGCCTTATGGACGACCTTAATAGGTTGGCGGATGAGGTTTTCAAGCGCGCCTGGCCGTTACAGGCGTCCCAAATCGTCGCACCGCTTCGGGAATTACCCGGCTGGGGGAGCGAGACGGCAAGGGACCTGAGGCGGCGGGCGGCCATCGGCCGGCTGCAGACCGGCGATCCGTTCGCCGGGCTCGTGTGGGCGGGATTTCCACCACTGGAAATCCTGGCGAATGGCAACAAGATCGACCCCGCGACTCTCATATCCGTCAACTCGGTCGCGGACTGGGCGAACAAGACGGGAAACACGGATTTCCACCGCAAGCCCGGTGAGTCGCTGGACGACTACCTGAAGCGGCTGAAGGCCGCCGCGATCAGCAACGCCATCCCGGCCCTCAAGCCGCACGAGGAGACCGTCGCCAACATCCTCAAGATCATCGGTGACGTCAAGGGAGTCGCCGACACCGCCCCGGTCGTCACCACCCAGGCCGTATCCCTCAGCCGTGTGCTGTTCCACAACCACGTGCTGAGGCCGACAGTCAACCCACTGCTCGCGAAGGCCAAGGACAGCGTGCTGCAAAGCAGCCTGGTCAAAGCGAACCCAGCGCTGAGAAGCCGCCTATTGGGCAGCAAAATCGCGCTGTCTGCGAAATCCGTCACCGCACCGGGCAACAGCCTCGTCGGTCTCACCCGTCGGCTGTTTATGAAGAGCAAGCTCTACCGTGACTACGTGGCCATGCTGCCACATGAGTTCGAAATGCAGGCCGTGGGGAAGGTCGCGAGTACGGGCAGGGCGCTCGCTGGGATCACGGTGAACGACCTGCTCAAGTTCGCCTTCGGTGACAACCGGCTCGCCGCGGAGCTGGGCGGCAAAACGCATGCAGGTGTGGACGTACTGGTTTCCGGAGAGGCAAACCTGATCAAGGTCTGGTCGGCCACCGCGGATCCGAAGAAGATGGAGGCCGCCGCCGCAATCTTGAAAGTCCAGCCCACCACTCTCACCCGGCTTGAAGTGGTGGCCCGTACGGCCGGCGCCTTCCGGTCGTTTGGCATCGTGGGTTCGGTCGCCTCTACCGGCTACAGCCTGGCCAACGTCATCTCACAAGGTGATCCCAGAGAGGTCTTCAAACGCAATGGCGCCGGTTATGTCGCGGATATTGCCGAGCTGGGTTTCAACGCTTCTCTTACCGCCGCGATGGTCTGCCCCAATCCCGTCGCCATCGGCGCTACCGTCGTCACGGGTGCCGTTTTCGCCGGAGCGAAGGTCGTCGAACACTGGGACGACATCGAGGCCGGTGCGAAGAAGGTGGGCGAGGCGATCGGCGAGGGGACCAAAAAGGTCTTCAGCAGCCTCAACCCGTTCGATTAGCGCAGGGAGATCGATTGATGCCGTCCTTCGACAGCGCACGCGGCCGGTTCCGGCTCGGCCCGGCCCATCTGGGGGTCCTTGGATGTCTCTATGAGGGAAAGGCGGTTACGGCTGACCTGATGACTGCCCGGAACGAGTTGCGGGTCGCCGGATTGATAAATGACGACGACGCCGTCGTCCCCGAGCTCGCCGATCTGGCGAACACCCTCGCCGAGCCGGTTGTGTTCGTCGGAATCGAGATGACCGGAGGCGAGGGCGTGACGAACCACGGCGCGGTCATCGGCAACGACGCCTGTTACGTGTACGAGGGGTGGCCCGGCGAACTGGAGTCGGAGTATGTCCCCACCGACCTCAGCACCCTCGTGTGGTCACTCGCCCGGGCGGTGGGTCTGCGTGACAGGGATGCCAAGCCGCCGGCCGCGACGGTCATCACCACGACGGTCGGCGTCATGGACGCGGGATTCATGGCACTTGCCGAAGCGGACACCGACGACGTGGAGGAGACCGCCGATCGATTGCGTGCGGCGCTCGCCGCCGAGGGTGGGCTCGCCGACCCCGAGCTGACGGTCTTCACCCACCTGCTGCTTCAGCTCAACGGCAACTGGCGGATGACCGCGGCGTGGAACAACCGCGAGGGAAGGGGCACCGACATCCGAGGGATCACCGTGCTCGACTGCGGTCCCCTGGGCTACTGGCTGCGGGAACGTCCCGCCGAGCCGATCATGCCGGGGACGGTGACGCCCGACAGCGAGCTAAGGCTGGTGTTCACCGAGACGCCGCGCGTCTGGGAGCTGATCACCGAGCTTCTCCCCAGCCTCGATCAACTGCCCGCTCCTATCGAACGGTGATGTGCAATGTCTGGTTTCTCTTTTGATCTTCTCGAGCGGATGCCTGAACACCGTCGTGAGCGGAAAGTCACCTTTCTGCACCTGGTCGGCACGGCGGGCCCATACGGGGAGGTCTCCCTCAAAGTCACCAGCTCTCCCCGGGAGGCCACGCTCGTCGCGGATGGGTTGCCGAGGGCGACGATCTCTAATCCGGGTACTCCCTACGGACATATTGCCATCGATGAGCGGACACGGCTGACCGTCGGCGGGGTCACCGCTCGTGTCTCCCGGAATCGGCGTGCTCTGCGTAAGGAGGACAGGGGCATCGGCATCGTGCTGGGGGATCGGCGCTACATCTACCTCTGCGGTCCAACAGGGCGGGAGGAACTGCGCGACAGCGAGCGCGGTCCAGTGGTTCGGCAGGGTGACCCTCCTGCCGGTGTGATGATGACCTTGGATGTCCTGCCGGAGGCCGACGCCACCGATCTCGCGCTGGCCCTCATCATGCAAGGCGCCGACAGGCTTGTGCTGACCGTCGGCGGAGCGATCGTCTCCGGCGTCATGTCATTCCTGAACGGTTCGGAACGCAACATGTGACGCCGGCGAGAATCGTGCGATGCCCGTCTGTGAATACGCGACCTCACCGCAGGGTCCTGGTGTTGCCCGCATGGAGTTGGCGTCTGGTTGCCGACTGCATCGGTCGCCGATCATGTGAAGGGATTCGGTTGTCCGACACCGAGATCGTCTATAAGGAACGGCCCGGCAAGCCGAAGTTGTGGTTCGGCGTGCCCTGGGCGCTGTGCGCGGTGCTCATGATCTGGTCCTTCTGGGACTACTGGACGGAGCATCATGAGGTTCCGCTCGACGCCGTGGCCGTCCTGCTTCCGCTGTTCTTCGGCATCGCCTCGATCCCCGGGCTGGTCTCGCTGAGCAAGCGCCGTTACAACGCCATCACCCTGACGTCCCGGACGCTGCGCGTGGGCCGTGACACCCTGCCCGTCGCCGGCCTCACGCTCCATCCGCCGGCCACGAGCCGGGGACCTCGCCTGCTGGGCGGGGGGTACGACGTCCCGGCGGGCATGGAGGCCGTCGAGCTCGGCGGGCGGCGCGGTGAGCACTACCTGGTGGCGACGATGAACCCGCAGGCGTTCGTCGCCGCGCTGACCCGGGTGATCGCCGAGGCGTGACGCCGAGCGGCGCGGCGGCCTCTGCGGTCGTTACCGGGCCGGGTGGTCATCGCCTCGACGACGTCGCCCACCTTGCCGTTCGCAAGTCCCGACGCGGCGGGCCCGGGTGCAATCGGCCGTACGGACCACCCGGGGTTCTGAGTGCGACGGATTGTGGGAACGCTCCACCGGCCGCCGGAGGTCCGCCCCCCGGCGGCCGGTGTGCCGCTGGTTCAGGACGCCCGGCGGCCCGTGCTGGGACGAGGCTGGGGTTCCGGCTCGGCCGGTCCGCTCGCGCGCTGGGGTGGCACGACCGGTGTGGGCCGCACCAGGCCGAGGGCGACGACCTCGTTGGCGAGCCGGGTGCGCCGGTTGGTCCCCTCCGGGATGCGGAACTTCTGATAGAGCCGCAGCAGGTGCTGCTTGACCGCCGCCTCGGTCACCACGAGGTCGTCGGCGATCTCCCGGGCCGTCGCCGGCGCCACGAACGCCTCGTCGGACAGCGCCGGACGGCACAGCGAGGTGAGCACGTCGACCTCCCGGCGGGTGAGCTCCGGCGCGGCGGCGCGGCGCAGCTCGACCTCGGGTGCGAGGTCCTCCCGGGGGATCCCGCCGACCCGGGCACGGGCGGCCCCGAAGGAGACCACGTCGCCGTCGTCCAGCACCCTCCTGGCGATCGGCCTTCCGTTGACCCGTGTGCCGTTGCGGGACAGGCCCAGGTCCACGACGTACAGGTAGGGCCCGCGACGGACGAATTCGGCGTGCAGTCGCGACACGGTCGGATCCGTCAGCCGGATGTCCACGCCCCGGCCGCGGCCGACCGTGGTGACGTCGGGGCGCAGCGGCACCACTTCGCCGCTGTCCTCGATCCGTATGAACGGCCCCTCCACGGCAGTTCCTCCCCAGGTAGCCCGCCGTTACTTTCCCTATAGCTGTGGCTTACCCACCCGTGGCGAGGGGGAATCGCCTTTGCCCCGAGCAGAATCCAGCGTGGAATTGGTCTGGACCTTTGAGGGGCGCCTTACCTGCTCACGGGTAGACTTCGGGCGGAGATAAGCGGAGGAAATACCATGAAGCAGACTTCCTCGAGCGGCGGGGGAGATTCGGGGGGTGGAACCACCCGAGGGG
>JADGHC010000779.1 GCA_019689655.1 Microbispora sp. | reverse complement strand
CCGCCACCAGTGAAGGTGTCACTGCCCTGGGCTGCGCCCGAAGCAGCCTCCCGGGCTCCGGGACCACCGAAACCCCGGAACTGGCCGGGATGCGTGCCGCCGAAACCCTCCGCCGCCGCGCCGGTGTCAGTCACGCCACCGCCGCGGGTGCCGCTCGTGAACAGGGCCGCACCGAACGCGGATTCAGACAAGGCGGGACCCCTACGACCGGAGCCCGTACGAGGGATCAGATTGTCGGTCGCACGTGGTGAAGTGGAGAAAAGGTCGAAGCGGCGGTCATCACGAGCCAGCGGCCCGTCCGATGACCACAACGGCGAACCGGCGATCAGGCGATCCCACCACTCACCATCAGTGCTATTCGAACGATGGGAGAGCCCAGGATCGATACCAAACGTATCCATGACCCCTCCCGTTCTGAATTCGAAACCTTGTTTTAATTCTCTCGCGCCACGTCACTCTCCGCAACCGCAGGACACGATTTGTTGGAATCACAGGCTTACGGGCCCTGATCGGGATGGCCGCACTCGTCGGCGGGATCGGGTCAGTGACCGTGTAGCGATGGCGAGTTTGAATGGCCGGGGTGAGGGCGCCATAGCGCCATATGGGCGGAGGCCGACAGCTCGGGTGCCCGTTCCGCCTCAGCGGGTCCCGTGGGGAGCCTGTTCGTGCCGATTTCTGGCGTTGGATGACAATCTGGTGACGCACGCCCCATATCGCGATCAAGGCCGTACCATCCTGGATGTACGACGAGGAGAGTGCTGTGGACGAGCGTAAGGCGCCCGCGGGCGTCGACCCCTTCACGCCGAGCGTCGCCCGGATGTACGACTACTACCTGGGCGGCAAGGACAACTTTGCGGCGGATCGTGAGGCCGCTCAGAAGATCATCGAGATACTTCCCAACCTTCCCGACATCGCCCGGGAGAACCGTGAGTTCCTGATCCGGGCCGTCACCTACCTCACGCAGCAGGGCGTCCGCCAGTTCCTCGACATCGGCGCGGGGCTTCCGACGCAGCGCAACGTCCACCAGGTCGCCCAGGAGCTGGCTCCCGAGTCCCGGGTCGTCTACGTGGACAACGACCCCATCGTCCTCGTCCACGCGCGGGCCATCCTCGCCGAGAACGAGCGGGTACGCGCGGTCGAGGCGGACATGCGCGACCCCGAGGCGCTGCTCGGGCATCCGGAGATCCAAGAGCACCTCGACTTCTCCCAGCCGCTCGGCCTCCTCATGCTTGGTGTGCTGCACTTCATCCCGGACGACGACGAGGCCATGAAGATCGTCTCGACGCTCCGGCGCCCGCTCGTGCCCGGCAGCTACTTCGTGGTGTCGCACGGCTCCGTCGGCGAGCTGAGCAAGGATCAAGAAGAAGAAGGTCGCAAGGTCTTCAGCCGAACGTCGGTGCCCGGCACCACCTCCCGTTCGCGCGATCAGCTCCTCGTGTTCTTCGAGGGTCTCGACCTGGTCGAGCCGGGCATCGTGCCGCTGCACGAGTGGCGGCCCGACACCGAGTACACCTTCGTACGTGAGGGCAAGGCGGGCGGGCTCGGCGGCGTGGGGCGCGTGCGCTGACCCCGGGGCGGCATCCCACCCTTCTCGCCGGGGTCCTGCGGCCGGGCGGCGGACGGGTGGGGCTCTGCGCAGTCCCGGCCGCGTTTCCGCTCTGCGGCCGATCGGTTATCGACTCCGGCGTGTTCCCCGGCCCGGAGGTGCGGCACGCTGGGACGTCTGCTTGAGTGCACGGATCCCCACCGGGTCCGGCACGCGGCCGATCCGTTCCGGCTGTCCCCAGTCGTGTACGAGTTGCCACGGCTCTGGCATCCGTCGCCGTGATCCTCCTGCCGGGTGGGCTGCTGATCGGCGCGTTCAGTGGGCCCACGCGCAGGTTCCGGCCGCGCCGATCCGCGCGATCGTGACCGATAGCACGAGTCATGCTCGCCGAAGATCGCCGGGCGAATCCGTCCGGCGATGAACGCGCGGGAGGCCATCGCCGAGGCGTCGGCGGTGGACGCTGCGGCTCTGGCTGCGGCGCGGGCGGCTGGTGACGCGCTCTGCGCCGACCGCCGTGCTGATGGACGCCTGCGACACCGGCGCCCGGCCGCTGCTCGTCTCGCCGCGGGAGGGGACGGGCGGCTCTGTTGAGGGTGATCGCTCGCGCGGCGGTC
This sequence comes from Microbispora sp., assembly GCA_019689655.1. Classification (GTDB taxonomy): domain Bacteria; phylum Actinomycetota; class Actinomycetes; order Streptosporangiales; family Streptosporangiaceae; genus Microbispora. Next base: position 30 of record JADGHC010000779.1, on the reverse strand, counting down.
AAGAGGGCCGCTCGGGTGATCGCCTGGGGG
>JADGHC010000778.1 GCA_019689655.1 Microbispora sp. | reverse complement strand
GCAGCGTCAGATGTGTATAAGAGACAGGGGCCGGGATGGCGGGGTGCGCCCGGTGGATCCGTTCGACGCCCTGGCTGAGAGTTTCCGCGGTCTGGGGATGGATCCGGAGGCGGCCCGTCAGGCGGCGGTCGGGCGGTCGGGGTCGGAGGCTGAGGCTCGCCGGGAGATGCGGGAGGCGGCGCTGCGTCGTGAGGCTGAGGCGGCGGTTGCTGAGGCTGTGCGGGCTGTGGCGTCGCGGAACGGCTGGACTGAGGCGCGGGCGTTGGCGTTCGTGCGGGACAAGGCCCGGGAGTGGGCGGGGCTGCCGCTGAGTGAGGGCGTGGCCCGGCTGCGCGGTCTTTCGGGTTGATCGGGGGTGTCGCTATGGGGTTGAGCAGCAAGGGTGTCCCGGGAGGGCTGGCCACGTTGGATGAGAATGGCCGGCTGTCCTCCGGTCAGGTGCCTGTCGAGTTGGGGTCGCTGACGATCGGGGATGGGTCGGCGAGCGCGTCGCTGACGTTGCGGTCGTCGTATGCGGGCGGGGAGGACGAAGGCGAGCCGGGGCAGTTCGATTCGACGTCGCGGATCAACCTCGAGTCCTACCAGCGGGCCGATTTCGGCAGCTACGGCGAGGTGGTGCGGATCTACTCCCGCCGTGCCGACTCCAAGCAGATGGTTGCCTGGTATGGGCCGACCAGTTTCGACATGGACACGCGGGAGCCGGTCGGGCCGGATAAGCCGTGGTTTTGGATGGGCGCTCACTACGAGGCCAACGACCACGGGTCGATCCACGGGCATTGGTCGTGCGAGGTGCCCGACACCGCGGGCGCGCTGCAGACCCGGCTCGAGATGAAGATCTGGAACCCGGGCACCGGCCAGTTCGGCATGGACAAGACGAATATCCTGACCAACGCCGCGGATTTCACGGTGCGGTGCACGAACGGGCAGGTGCTGCGCCTGTCGGCGAACGACTCCCACAACAAGGACATTCAGTTCAACCTCGACCACGACGGTGCCGACGCCTCGCAGCGGTGGCGGATCCGCGTGACCTCGACCGATGCGGACCTGCAGATCCTGCGCTACGACGACACCGGGACGCTGCAGGACGCCCCGTTGGCGATCGACCGCGGCACGGGCAAGGTCACCATCGGCGGCGCCTCCGGCAGCGCTCAGGGCCTCGACGTGCTCCGCAACGGCGGCACCGCACTGTCGGTGACGCAGCTCGCCGCCGGCGCGACCGTGCTCAACCTGTTCGGTGCCGACACCGCGACGCGGGCATTTCAGGTGCAGGTGACCGGCGACACCTTCGGCCGGTTCGCGGTCGGCGCGGACGGCGCCCTGCAGTGGGGATCGGGGGCGGCCGCTCGTGACGTCACCCTCTACCGGTCCAGCGCGGACGTGCTCAAGACCGACGACACCCTCCATGTGGACGGGAACCTGCGGGTGCGGTCGACGAGCCTGGGCGGCGGCTCCGGCGTCGTCGCGATCGCCAACGCCTCCGTCGTCCCCACCTCCAACCCGACCGGCGGTGGCGTGCTGTTCGTCGAGAACGGCGCGCTCAAGTGGCGCGGCTCGGGCGGCACCGTCACCACGATCGCCCCAGCGTAAGGAGAAGTCGTGACCGACCTCACCGCGACCGCCGACGAGCTGCTCGCCGTCGTCCGCGAGCGTTTCCCCCGCGAGTACGAGATCGCGTTGTTGACCCTGGCCACCCGTAAGCAGGCCGCGCGGATTGCCGAGCTGGAAGCGGCAGCGGCGGCCGACACCAACAACTCTCAGCATGGAGGGATTTCCTGTTGACCGAGATCACGCTGGCTCAGGCTGTGGCGGAGGTGGACCGGCTGCAGGCCGCCGCCGAGAAGTGGGCGGCCGCCGAGGTCACCCAGACGGCCGAGCTCGAGGCGTTCGAGGCCTCCGCCGCGGCCCGCCTGGTGGATGACCCCGGTGCGGCCGAGCAGCTCACCGATGAGGCGGCCCGGCTGCGTGCCGGCCTGGCGTTGACCAGGCGGACCAGGGAGGCGGCTGAGGAGCAGCTGGTGGAGGCCCGGCGGGGTGTGCTGCGGGCGCGGGCGGCGGAGTTGCGCGCTGAGGCGGCGGATCGGCGGGCGGAGGCTGAGGGGCTGGAGGCGAAGGCGGCGCCGCTGCTGGAGCAGCTGCGGGCGCTGATGGGGTGCCCGTACGGGCCGGCGGTGAGTTACGGGCCGTCGGGGGTCG
>JADGHC010000777.1 GCA_019689655.1 Microbispora sp. | reverse complement strand
CCCCAGGTGTAGCCGACGACGCGGTCGTGCCGGTCGTAGAGAGCCACGACGTAGGCGGTGTAGCGGACGCGGGTCTCCCCGGCGTTGCGCACCTCGGCCCGGACGCTGAAGCGGTCGCCGCCGAGGCCGACGGCCGACTCGCGCTCGACGACCAGCGCCGGGTGGGCGCGGCGCTCCCCGGGCTGGCCGGTTGCCAGCACCTCAGCCCGTGCGAAGGGATCACCGCTGTCCAGCCAGACTCGGAACGGTAGCGTCTCGCCGGGGCCCAGGGGTGCCAGGTCGAGCGGGTCCGTCTGGCTGGCGATCACCTCGCCGTCCTCGTCGTAGAGGTTCACGGTGACAGCCACGTCGCCGTAGGCGCCACGGGACAGATTGCGGACGGCACCGATGAAGACCCACTTGCCGGTGGCGTCCCGGCGGTAGGAGACGCTGTCGATCCGCACGGCCGGCTCGCCGCGCTCATCGAGGTAGCGCCAGGTGTAATAGTGGCGCCCGACGTTGGCCGACTCCACCTGCCAACCGGCCGGGTTGGCAGGTGTATAGGTCAGGATGCGCCGCTCGAACGCCTGGAGCAGCACGGGCCGCCGCTGGCCGTCGACCTGCACCCACGCCCAATAGGCTTCGGAGATCGGATAGCCGGTGACGGCGAAGGGGTCCGAGAAGAGCCGCTCGTCGCGAAATTCCCACCCGGCCCAGACAGGCCCGGAGGAGTGCAGGTAGTCCCAGAAGACCGACGCCACGGTGTGGTTGGTCTCCGGGACCAGGACCGCCGCGGTGACCCCATACTCGGCGAGCGCCGGGTCGCTCGTCACCCGTCCGGCGCGGTCGACCACCTGGATCACGTGCCAGCCGGTTGGAATCGGCTCGTAGCGGAGAAGCGGGGTGAAGGTGGCGTAGGTGGGCGCCCCGGGATCGGCGGCGTCGCCAATGATCGGGATCGCTGCGGGGCCGACGTCCTGGGTCTCCTGCGCACCGAGCTGGATGCGCCCGGTGATCAGCTCGGCCGCCAGCCGGCCGCTCGTGACCGGGCCGGGCTCGCCGTTCGCGCCGTCAGCGCCCTCCAGGCGGCCCTTGTCGAAGTACTGCACCCAGCGGCGGTCGACGGCACCCCCGGCGCGGGCTCCGGCGTACGGCTCCAGCAGGAGCGGGCTGATCGGTTCCGGCCCCCAGACCCAGGCACGATTCACGCGGCCCTCGGCGACCGGCCGGTCAAGCCGCGCCCAGACCTGGGCCATGCCGTAGTTGTCGATCGCCTGCGCCGCGGCGGCCGGCGTCGCTGCGAAGGCGACGGCGAGCAGCGCCAGACACGACGCGATGCGCACGATGCGTCCGACGTGCCCTCCCCGTTTCATGCGTGTCCCCCGCGCTCCCTGTTTCCCGAAAGGCCGTGCAGCCTTCCCTGCTACCAGGGTAGCGCGCGGGAGCGGCGGTGACAGCAGCCCATTCCTCCCAAAACATAACGGCGCAACGGCCGTCAAAGCGCAAAAGATTTCGTATAATGAGGGCAGACAGGAGCGCCGTCGCCATGTCCTACCCCCGATCGAGACTCCCAATCCACCGCATCACCATCCTCCTCGCCGCGATGCTGTTGGCGCTCGCGTCGATGATCGCACCCGCCGTGCAGGCCGCGACCCCGAGCGTCATCGTGCTCGATATCGATGGAGCTATCACCCCGGTGGTCGCCAACTATGTCGAGCGGGGCTTGCGGGACGCCGAGCGCGTTGGCGCATCGGCGGTCGTCCTGCGGATGAATACCCCCGGCGGGCTGAGCAGCGCGATGAACGACATCACCACGGATATCTTCGCCAGCCCGGTCCCGGTCATCGTCTACGTCGCGCCGTCCGGCGCACGGGCCGGGTCGGCCGGGGTCTACATCACCTACGCTGCCCACGTCGCCGCCATGGCGCCGTCGACCAACATCGGCTCAGCCACGCCCGTCTTCCTGGACGACAGCGGCCAGCCGAAGGATACCGGCGACGCGATGACCCAGAAGGTGATCAATGACGCTGTGGCGCAGATCCGTGGGTTCGCCGAGGCGCGCGGGCGGAACGCCGACTGGGCGGAGCAGGCCGTGCGCGAGGCTGCGAACATCACTGCCCAGCAGGCGCTCGAGTTGAACGTGATCGACCTCATCGCGCCCGACCTGCCGACGCTGCTCGATCAGGTGGACGGCCGCACGGTGGAGACCGCCGCG
>JADGHC010000776.1 GCA_019689655.1 Microbispora sp. | reverse complement strand
GAACCAGATCTCGCGCGTCGGGCCGGAGGTGTCGAAGAAGATCACGTTGGTCGGGATGTCGGTGTAGGGCGCGAAGACGCCCTCGGGCAGGCGCAGCACCGTGTGCAGGTTGAACTGCTCCAACAGGTCCGCCTTGATGCGCGCGGCGACACCATCGCCGAACAGCGTGCCGTTCGGCACCACCACCGCCGCCCGCGCCGGCCGCCCCGCCGATGTGGGCGCACGCTTCAGCCGCCGCATGATGAGCTGGAGGAACAGAAGCGCCGTCTCGGCGGTGCGCCGGTCCTCGGGGAAATTGTCCTGGATGCCGCGTTCCTCCTCGCCGCCGAAGGGCGGGTTGGTCAGGATCACATCCACGCGGTCGCGCTCGCCGATCTCGGCCAAGCGGTGGCGCAGGGCATTGCCCGGGTCGATCCGCGGTGCATCCAGCCCGTGCAGCAGCAGGTTCATCTGGCAGAGCAGGTAGGGCAGAGGCTTCGGTTCGCAGCCGAAGAGCGAGCGCTGCTGCAGCACCTTGCGCTCGGCCACCGTGCGCACCTGGGCGGAGAGGTGCGCGAAGGCCTCGACCAGGAAGCCCCCCGTCCCGGCGGCAGGGTCGAGCACCGTCTCGCCCAGCCGCGGGTCGGTCACCTGCACCATGAGGCGCACCACCGCGCGCGGGGTGTAGAACTCCCCCGAATCCCCGGCCGCATCGCGCATCTCGCGCAGCATGGATTCGTAGAGCGCGCCGAGGGTGTGCAGCTCCTCCGACGAGGTGAAGTGGATGCCGTTCACCTTGTCGATGACGTCGCGCAGCAGGTAGCCGCTGCGCATGCGGTTGTCCACGCCGCGGAAGACGGTGGCGATCACGTCGCGCCGGTCGTCGCCGTTCTCGCTGGTCAGCCCGCGCAGATAGGCGAAGAGGCCGGGGCCGCGCGTGCCGTCGGGGCGCACCGTCTCCTCGCCGTTGATGAAGGCGAGCAGCTCGTCGCCGGTGATGCCCTGCGGGTTCGCCGCCCAGTCGCGCCAGCGATAGGGCGGCTCGATCGCCGGGCGGAAGCGCGTGCCGGCGAGGGCGGCCTCCGCCTCGCGCTGCCGCTCGAGGTCGTCGAGGAACTTCAGGAACATGATCCAGGTGAGCAGCGGCAGCCGGTCGAGATCGCCGTTCAGCCCCTTGTCCTTGCGCATGATGTCGCGCGCGGATTTCAGCAGCGCGCCGAGCGCCTGGGCGGTGGTCAGCGCGGGCCTGGCGGCGTCGCGGGCCTTACGCGGCATAGAGCTGCTCCTGGAGCTCGGCCACCGCGGCGCGGAGCTGCTCGGGCCCGCCGAAGAGGCGGATGATGTCGGCCACCTGGCCGTGGTTCGAGATGGGCGGCACCTTCAGCACGTCGGGCAGGACGAACTCGGCCTCGCCATGGGCGGCATATTTCTCCAACAGCTCCTCCAGAATGGCGCGGCCCTCGGTGCCGTATTTCGTGAAGATGTCCGGGGCGCGGGCGCGCAGCTCCCTCGCCCGTTCGCGCCGCGTGCGCAAGGGCGCGTTGAAGGCGAGGTGGCAGATCAGGTCGAAGGGGTCGGCCTCGGGCTGGCCCGCGGCCTCGGCGAGCTGGTCGAAGCTGATGCCGCGCTCGGCGAGCCGCCGCACGATCTCCGATCGCCGCGCGGCGTCCATCCACGCCTCGCGCAGCGCCTTGGATGTGGGGAAGAGGGAACGCACGCTCTCGGCCGCATAGTCGGTGTAGCGCACCACGCGAAGCTGCGCGCCGGAGGGATCAAGCTCGTAGACCAGATGCGCGGCGATCTCGACCTGCCCGCCGTCGAAGTAGAATTTCCGGCGTTCCGCGCCGGGCGGCTCGACCACCTCGGGCGGGGCGGGTTCAGGCTCCGGCTCGGCGCCAGGCTGGGGGAGTTCGTTCACGGCGATGGTCTCGCCGGCGGCGTCGAGCTCTTCCTCGGTCAGCCGGGCCGGGTCGCCGTCGAAAGCCGGGTCGGCGAAGAGCCGCGTGGCCGAGCCGGTGTAGTCGAGGATGTTGAACCAGAGCTTGCCGTAGTCGTCGCGCACGCGGGTGCCACGGCCGATGATCTGCTTGAACTCGCTCATCGAGCCGACGACGCGGGCCAGCACCACGTTCTTGCAGGTCGGCGCGTCCACGCCGGTGGTCAGGAGCTGCGAGGTGGTGAGGATGGTCGGCGTGCGCGTGTCCACATCCTGGAAGCGG
>JADGHC010000775.1 GCA_019689655.1 Microbispora sp. | reverse complement strand
GTGCTTCACCCGGGGGCGGGGTCGTGCTGGGGGTCGGAGATGATGCACGGGCTGCCAACCAGCCCCCGGATGCCGCACTCGCCTGACGGAAGGCACACTTCCGCGCAACCCATTTTTCCCGAAAACCGGCCAGCCCACAACTCACGCCTGGTGTGTCTCCGATCTCACCAGCAGCGGCGCTATCGCCGCGTGCGCCTGCAGAAGCGCGGCAGAGTCGTACACCTTGGCCGGGCGGCCACGGCGCCCCCTCCGGTAGCCCACCGACGGGATGCCCGCCGCCACGACGAGGGCACGTACCTGCTCGACGGTCATGGGCGGGTCGAGGAGCTGGGCGGCCTCGTCCAGGGTCCACGCGTCAGTCACGCCACCGCCCCCTCGGACCGGTAGACGACGGCGCGTCCGTCGCGCCACACGAGCGCGGCCTGTCCGGTGAACCGGCCGATCTCCATGCGGGCCACGGGCCGCCGCCCGTCCTCGTCGCGGCAGTCCGGGTTGCAGCAGCGGACCTCGCCGCTGCGCCGGTTCCAGCGCAGACTGTACGCCCTGCAGTGGGCACAGGCGGGCGGGAGCATGCCGGGCTGTCGGGGCAGCGGTTCCCACCGGTCGGCCTCGTCGATGTCACGCAACTGCCGGGCGGCGGTGACCCACCGGGCGACGGTGCGGGCCGCGTCGCGGGCGGCGTCCTCGTCGAGCCCTTCGACGAGCCGGACGATGCTGCGGAGTGCGGCGCGGGTGTTGGCGTCGGACGCGCCCCGCCGCTCACCGAGACGCCCGGTCACCGCCTGCCGCAGGGCGGCTTCCAGTCGTCGGGCGCCTTCGTGGATGTCGAGCAGCACGGCGGCGGCTTCGGCGTTCCACGGCGCCGGCGAACCTGCCACCCGGCGACGGGTGCCGCCGCTCGACAGGCCGGCGACAGGCTCGGGCAGCAGCGCTTCGAGTCTGTCGAGCAGTCCGCCGGGGCGGACGAGGTGGTCGACATCGATGGCGAGCTGGGCGAGGTCCTCAGCCACGTGGTCCTCCCTGGGTTGGGGCCCCGCCACCCGCGCGGGCGGCGGGGCCGGTCGGTCAGCGAAGCAGACGCGCAGGGTCAGTCCCCACCACCGTTTCGCTGCGGCGGCATCACACCCCGCCCCTTCCTCATCGCGTCGGGGTTGTTCACGCACTCGCCGAAGCCGGGGTCGCCGGGGCGGTACGTGTGCCCGTCGAGCGTGCACTCGATGATCCCCAGCCCGGTGCCGGTGTCGTCACCGGCCGGGGCGTCACCGGCCGGGGTGTCGCCGGCCGCCGGTGACTCGTCGACAGCGGGACTGCTGGTGGCTGTGGGCGGCTTGTCGTCGTTCACGCGGCCCTCCCGAGTGTTCGGCGTCCTCTCACTGGGCCCGCTGACCGGGCGTGCCTCCTCGGCCTTCTCAGGCTTGCCGGGACCCCGGCCGGAGGTGGTCTGTTCCGGCGACACGCTCACCGACGGCCGCGGCGACGTCGCGCCCGCGTCGGGCAGCTCGGGGCTCGTCGGCGCGGCGCCGGGGGGCGGCGTCACCACCGCCGTGGGCGGCCCGGACTGTGCCGACATCGCCAGCGCGCCGACACCGGCGACGGCACCCATGGCGACCACGGTGGCGACGACCAGCGCCCGGTACGGCGCCACGGCGTCGCAGACTCGCTGCCACCAGGCGGCCAGTCGGCCGGGACCCGCGGGGCCGATGGGTTCGGGGATGGTCTCGTCCGGCCGGTCGTAGCGGGCCAGCCGCTGGTAACTCCTGTCGATCTGGTTCATGGGATGGTGTCCTCCCCGGGCCGGGCCCGGTAGCAGCGGGCCCGGCCGTTCGTGGGGCATCTGGTCAGCGGGTCGCGTTCCGGTCCGGGTCGGGCAGGCCGAGCATGTCGAGCAGGTCGGGCGCCTGCCTGGCGACGAGCCGTGCGGCGCGGTCTAGCTCGGCCTGCTCGACGGGGGTGGTGGCGCCGTACAGGTAGGGGGTGGAGTGGTCGTCGATCATCTGGCCGACCGGGCGGCGGTCGGCGCGGGCCGCCCGTTCGATCTGCTCACGGGTTGCCATCAGTAGCCTCCAGTGCGGTGATGTGCAGAACGATCTGCCCGCCGGGGACAACGGGGCCGACCAGGTGCTCATCGGCCTCGTCGGTCATGCGGGCGGGGCCCGGCCCGGCAGCCCCCTCTCCTGCTGCCGGGCCGGGGTCGGGGG
>JADGHC010000774.1 GCA_019689655.1 Microbispora sp. | reverse complement strand
CCGCCGTCCCCGCCGCCGCGGTCGCGATGATCGCCTGTGGCGTGGGGCTGGTGGCCCTCGCGGTCGTCCCCGGCCGTCCCCGGCTCATGCCCGTACTGTGTGACGACCCGCTGCTCGCGATGGGCCTGACCCGCTCCGGGCTGCGCCGGACGCTGGCCGCCGCGGCCCGCGAGATCGAGCACGTACGCCGGGCCGACGTCCACATCCTCCGCAGGCGGATCGAGGTCATCGTGGTGGCCGACGCGGACACGACCGGCGCCCTGCTGCGTGAGGTCGGCGCGGCGGTCGGCGACCGGCTGGCGGGCCTCGGCGTGCAGTCCCGCCACGAGGTCGTCGTACGGCTGCGCCGGAGAGGAGCCTGACGTGCGTCCACGCATGGGGAACCGGGTCGGGCTCTGCCTGGTGGGCCTCGCGCTGATCGCGGGGGGCTTCGGCCTGCTGACCGCCGCGCGCCGGCGGCCCGGCACCGTCCTGCTGGACGCGAGCGTGGTCGACGGCAAGCCGTGGGCGCTGCCGCTGCTGGGCGGGGCGGCCATGCTGCTCGCCCTGGTCGCGACCCGCTGGCTCGTCCTGGCGCTCGGCTGGGGCCGCGTCGGCAGCCGCACCGGCGCCGGCATCGCCATGCTCGGCGTGGCGCTGAAAGGGATCGACGGCATCGGCCGCATCTCGGTCAGGCTCGTACGGGACGGCAGGCTGCGGGTGTCGGTGTCGCTGCAGCGGTCGGCCGACCTGCGCCAGGTGATCAGGCGGCTGGACGAGTCGGCGATCTCACGCGTTCGCCGCGCGGTGGGCCGAGACGACGCGCTTGCGGTCGTTCGCCTGCACGTCCGCCGCCGCTGACCGGCGCCACGGCGCGCGGGTCGCGTCGGTGCCGAGCGCGAGCCCGGCGGCCAGGCAGGCGAGCGGCACGACGGGCACCACGTAGCGGTGGTCGAAGGCGGCGATCAGGGGCGGCAGCAGGAGCAGGACCACCGCCGCGGCCCAGGGCAGCAGCGCCGTCCACCGGCGCGCCAGCAGCCCGGCGAGCCCGGCGAGCAGGATCACCGCCAGCAGCGGCCCGCGCAGGAACCCCTGCTCCTGGTAGGCGCGCAGCAACCCGGCGAACGGCTCGGCCACCTTCGTGTCCCCCGGGCTGCCCTGGTAGGCGGTGGTCAGCTCGGTCGCGGTACGGCCGCCGGAGGCCACCTTGGACGTGAACGGTTTCACCGAGGCGGGGAACACGTACGCGCTCTGCGGCCCGGGGGAGGGATACACCTTCCGGTCCCATTCGAACGCCCACATGGCGTCGTGCAGACCGGTCGCCAGGAAGTCGAGGGGCTGGCTGCGGATCGCCAGCGAGGCGAACTCGCTCGCCAGCCGCTCCTTGTCCTTCTTCACCCGCTGGATGGGCGAGTCGGCGTCCCAGATATAGGCGGGTGCGGCGAGCCGGGGCTCCGACGGGCACAGCACCGCCAGCTCCTTCGGCGGCTTCATCACCGAGCAGTCGGCGAAGGTCATCGTCCGCGACCACAACCACGTGCTGCTGCCGCCCAGCCCGTATGACCCGTGGGCGTCGTGGAACCAGACGGCGTACCCGCCGAGCACCGCGCAGGCGGCGGCGAGCCCGGCGAGCGCGGTCCTCCAGCGCCGGGCGAACAGCACCGGCAGCAGCGCCACCGCGATCAGGGGCAGTCCGATGGTGCGGGTGACCGTCGCCAGCCCGAGCAGCAGCAGCGCGGCCACGACGGACCACGCGCCGGGCCCGGGGCGCCACAGCAGGATCGTCACAGCGGCCACCACCAGCGCGGTGAACAGCAGGTCCGCCATGACGAGGTGTTCGAGCTGGATCTGGTGGACGTCGAGGAGCACCGGCGCCGCCGCCAGCGCCGCTCCCCATCCCGGCAGCCGCGTACGGCGGCGCAGCAGCGCGTACACGCAGACGGCGATGCCGATGCCGAGCAGGTGCTGGACGATCACGACGGCGGTGATGCTGCGCAGCGGGCTCAGCGCCGCCAGGAACAGCGAGTAGCCGGACGGCCGCGAGGGCAGGGGCCGCAGATCGAGGGCGGAGCTGAGGTAGGCGAAGGAGTCGGCCCAGAACCACAGCGCGGGCCGGTAGCCGAGCACGGCGAGCGCACGCAGCGCGACGCCCGCGGCCAGCACGATCAGGAACGCCCGATGCGGACGCAGCGCCTCGCGCCACCTCACGTGACGGCCCCCT
>JADGHC010000773.1 GCA_019689655.1 Microbispora sp. | reverse complement strand
CCGGGGGGGCCCCGCCCCGGGGGCCACCCCGGGGGGCCCGCGCCGAGCCGTGCGCCTACGACCAGCCCTGCAAGCCGGCCCCGTACGGATACAACGGGTTGCCGTACGTGGTGGGGACGGTCTGGCCCGCGTCGATGTGGGATCGGATGTCCGCCCGCTCGGCGTCGGTGGCGCCCAGGTCGTAGGGGATGTTCCAGTCCTCGACGGCGTCGGCGAGCACGTCGCCGCCGCCCGGCTTGAGGATCTGGTCGAGGCTGCGCGGAAGCTGCCAGGGCAGGCGTCCGCGCGGGGTGTAGTCGCCGAACAGCAGGCTCGCCGTGGCCGGGCCGACCTCCTCGCCGCCCCGGTACGTCACCACGATGGCGTCGGCCAGGCCGTTCCACTCGCTGATGACGATGGGCCGGGGAAGGGTCAGCACGACGACCACCGGAATGCCCTGGTTCTTGAAGTTCTGGATGACGGCGAGCTGGTCGGGGGGTAGCTGGGGCCGTTCCTTCACCCAGGCCGTGGCGTGGGTGTAGGTCGGCTCGCCGACCGCCACGATCGCCAGCTTGGGCGAGGGCCCGGTGTCCTGGTAGACGTTGACGCCCTCGGTGGCCGCCCGCGACCTCACCGCGTCCAGCAGGGTCTGCGAGCCGTACTCCTGGTGGAAGTAGCTCGTCCAGATGCAGCAGGCCGATCCGTCGGTGGCGGTCGGCCCGGCGACCACGATGTTGTCACCCGCCTTGAGCTTGAGCGGCAGCACGCCGTTGTTCTTCAGCAGCGTGATCGACTCCCGCGCGGCCTGGTTGGCGAGCGCGACGTACGACGGCTGGTGGAAGCGGTAGGGGCCGTTCACCGGGTCGCCGTACGGACGCTCGAACACGCCGAGCGTGAACTTCAGCCGCAGGACGCGGGTCACCGCGTCGTTGATCCGCGACATCGGCACGTTGGCGAGGAAGTCCGCCATCGTGAACCCCTCCGCGCCGGGGTCGGCCCCGCCCATCACGTCCGAGCCGGCGTTCGCGGCCTTGACCCAGACCGTGGACGGCAGCCAGTCGGTGGTGATGAGACCGGTGTAGCCGAGGTTGTCGCGCAGGTAGTCGAGGATCGGCTTGCTGTCGCCCGCGCCCGAGCCGCCCGGGTCGAGGTAGGAGCTCCCGGCGTAGCCCGGCATGATGTTGACGGCGCCGGCCTCGATCGCGGCCTTGAACGGGATCATGTGGTACTTGATCGTCACCGCGTCGTAGGTGATCCCGGCCTCGCCGCCCGCGCCCTCGCCCGGCCAGTGCTTGACGGTCGCGAGCACCGAGCCGGGGTTGAGCTCGGGGCCGCCCTGCAGCCCGGCCACCAGCGCGCGGACCTGGGCGGCGGCGACGTCGGCGTTCTCGCCGTTGCCCTCCTGGATGCGCGGGTAGAGGACCTTGGTGCCGACCTCGGCGAGCGGGCCGAGCACGCCGCGCGCCCCGACCTCCAGCTCCTCGCGGCGCTGCATGTCGCCGAGCTTGTAGTCGAGCGCGTAGTCCCTGCCCGCGGCGAGCGCGCTCTGCAGCGGGAAGGTGGTCTGGTATCCGGCGATCGTGTCGCCCGCCGAGATCGGCGGGATGCCGAGCCGGGTCCCGGACGCGGCCAGCAGGACGTTGTGCAGGTCGTTCGGCAACGCCGGGCCGAAGTGCCAGCCCGAGAGCGGGTAGGTCTGGGCGTTGTAGAACATCTGGTACGCCTTCTCCTCGGGGGTCATCCGGCTCAGGAGATCGGCGACCCGGGTCTCGATCGGCAGCCGCCAGTTCTCGTACGGCTCGATCGTCCCGTTCTTGTTCAGGTCACGGGCACCGTCGACGATCGGCACGCCGTCGGCGACCTGTTCGATGTCGGGCAGGTAGAGGCTGAAGGTGCGGATGTTCGACGTCGTCTTGGCGCCCGAGCCGCTCACCGCGACGACGTACCACTTGTACGTCCACCGGTCGGAGATGTCCCAGGTGGGGGTGTAGCTCGTCCCGGTCGGCTCGGCGACCTTGGTGTAGAGGTCGATGAGCTTGCCCGAGGCGGTGAAGTCGTAGTCGGTGCGGCTGACGTTCAGCCACAGCTCGTAGCGCACCGCGCCGGGGACCGCCGCCCAGGAGAACGCCGGCCGCCGGGTGTCGGTGATCATGGCCTTGTCGGCGGGCGCGGACAGCGCGAACTGGCCGGTGGTCGCCGGGGCCTTGGTGGGCGGGGACAGCAGTGGAG
>JADGHC010000772.1 GCA_019689655.1 Microbispora sp. | reverse complement strand
CGGCGCCGCGTGGGCCTTCGGCCCCGGCTGGGGCATGCCCGACGACCAGGCGCTGGCGTACACCCGGGGGTGGTCCACGGCCGTCGCCGCGGCCTGGGCGACCTTCCTGGCCGCCCGTCTTCTGCGGCACCGGCGGATGCCCCGCGCGCTCGTGGGGCTCGGCCTGATCAGCTACTCGGTCTATCTGTTGCATCCCCTCGCCGTGCAGGTGCTCCGGCGGCTGACTATGGACCCGGGCCGCTTCTCCCTCGCCGAACGCCTGGCCATGGCCGTCCTGCTGCTCGGGGTGGTGCTCGCCTGCTCCGCGCTGACCTACCGCGTCGTCGAGCGCCCGGCTCAGGCTTTGGGCCGTCACCTGGTGCGCCGGGCACGCCCTCGCACGCGTACGGCGGGCGGACGCGGGGGGTTCGGCGCGCGTCCTGCCGCCTCGTCCCTCCGGCGGCGGTGGGCCGGCCAGGCATGAAGGCCGACGGTCGGGGTAGCCGGCCGTCCGGGAGGTGATGCGGGTGCTCACCAGCGGCACGACCTCGGGCCGCTCCCGGACCCAGCCCGGCGCGGCCACGCTCACCAGCAGCAGCGCCCACAGCCCAACAGGCCGAGCGGCCGGGTCTGCGGCTGGTTCGCGTACGCGAGCACGCTCGCGCCGGCTACGATCACCCCGACGGCCCCGACCAGCGCGATCCTGCCCACGCGAGCACCCTGACCACGCGCCGTGGGCCAGGGCATCCACCCGGAGCGGTAAGGCGGCGCGTAGCCGGCCGGCGAGGCGTCCGCGGGGCCGCCGCGCACCGGCGCGGTGACGCTGGCCACGCCCGCCCGGCCCTCGTCCTCGGCGCATGTCCGGCCCCGGATCAGTTGCCGTACTGCAGCGTCTCCGGACGCTCGATCATCAGGGCGTGCGCGGGCTCGTCGGCCACCGGGCGGTGCCGCTCGCCGCGAGGGACCACGAAGATCTCGCCGGCGGCGAGGGTGACCGGCGGACGGCCTTCGAGTTCGATGCGGAAGGTGCCGTCCCAGCAGAGGAAGAGCTCGTCCTCGTCGTGCCGGTGCCAGGGGAACTCACCCTCGAAGCGGGCGACCCGGAGCACGGCGTCGTTGACGACCGTGAGGTCGTGCGGCTGCCACGGCCCGGGAAGCCCTTGGATGATCCGGTCGACGGAGACCGGTTCCGCAATGGTTCGTTCGCTCATGTGGATGATCCTGCATCGGCGCCGGCGGACGGCCCAGAGCCAATGGCGCAGAATTGGTCCTGTTATGAGGCCAATCGAGGTGGTCGAGCGGCTGGGCCGCTGGTCGTCGGGGCGTGGTCCGCTGTACGTGCTGCTCGCGGCCCGCCTGCGCACGCTGATCGACGAGGGGGAGCTGCCGCCGGGCACGCCGCTGCCGCCGGACCGGGCGCTCGCGGCGGCGCTCGCCGTGGGGCGCGGCACCGTCGTCGCCGCCTACGAACTGCTGCGCGCGGAGGGGCGGATCGTCCGGCGGCAGGGCAGCGGCACGCGGGTCGCCGGGGTGCCGGGGCAGGCGCGCCGGGAGGTCACCTCGGCGCCGGTCTTCCTCCATCTCCTGGAGCCGAAGGACGACACGATCATGCTCGCGTGCGCCGCGCCCACGTCCCCGCCGCCCGAGATGGTGGAGGCGTACGCGCGGGCGGTGTCCCGGCTCGCCGCGATCAATGGGGACATCGGCTACCACCCGCTGGGGCACGTCGCGCTGCGGGAGGCTGTCGCCGAGTGGTACCGGCGGCGCGGTGTGCCGACGGAGCCCGACTGGATCCTGGTGACCAACGGCGGGCAGCAGGCGCTCAGCCTGGTCGCCCGTGCCCTCGTCACGCCGGGCGACCACGTCCTGGTGGAGGCGCCCACCTACCCCGGGGCGCTGGA
Source organism: Microbispora sp. (assembly GCA_019689655.1). Taxonomy (GTDB): domain Bacteria; phylum Actinomycetota; class Actinomycetes; order Streptosporangiales; family Streptosporangiaceae; genus Microbispora. The sequence goes on along the minus strand of JADGHC010000772.1, from coordinate 330 downwards.
GGCGTTCCGGGAGCAGGCCGCCGTGGTGCGGACGCTGCCGGTCGGGCTGGAGGGGCTGCGCGGCGCCGCTCGAGAGCGCCGCCCGGCCCTCGCCTACGTGGTCGCGACCCACCACAACCCGACCGGCGCGGTGCTGCCCGCGGCCGCGCGGCGGCGGCTCGCCGAGACCGCGGCCATCGCGCGGATCCCGCTCGTCGACGACGAGGTCCTCGCCGAGCTGGGCTTCCCCGGCGAGCAGGCGCCGCCACCGCTCGCCGCGTACTCGGACCAGGTGATCTCGATCGGCTCGCTGAGCAAACTCGTCTGGGGCGGGCTGCGGGTGGGCTGGGT
>JADGHC010000771.1 GCA_019689655.1 Microbispora sp. | reverse complement strand
CGGTCACACCCGCGCCGCGGTGATCACCACCGTGGTGTAGGCCATCGTGAAGCCGCCCCCGATCGCGTCGATCGCGGCTCCGGCTTCCCGGAGCACCTCCGCGAGCGTGTCCGCCGGGAGCCGGGTGAGAATGCCGGACGTGGGCATCTGGTCCAGCCACTCGTCGCGGGTGTAGTACCGCTGCCAGTCGTACCGCCACTCCTCGGGGTCGCCGAACGCGCCCGTCCGCGTGATCCCCTCGACGGCCTTGTCGAACAGCGGCCGATATCCGTCGATGGCCTTCGCCGGCCTGTTCCGCGCCGGGAGGCCGGGCATCACCCGGCGGTTGACCGCGAACAGGGCCTCGGCCACGGCGGGCGGCGGCTCGAATACGTGCCAGAACGCCGCCAGCCGGCCGCCGGGGCGCAGCACCTCGGCGGCCTTGGCCGCTCCGGCGACGGGGTCGATCCAGTGCCAGGCCGTCCCGGCCACGACCGCGTCGAACCTGCGTCCGGCGGGGTCCCAGGTCTCGAACGTCGCCACCTCGACTTCGAGCCCGTCGCGGCGCGCGAAGTCCGCCATGCGGGCGTCGGGCTCGACGCCGAGCACCGTGCAGCCCGCCGCGCGGAACTGCCGGGCCGCGATGCCGGTGCCGCAGCCGACGTCGAGGACGTCCGGCCCGGGGCTGGCGGCGATGATCCGCTCCACCATCGCGTCGGGGTAGGGCGGCCGGGTCCGGTCGTACCGTTCGGCGTCCACGCCGAACGACTCCGCCATCGCCCTGGCTTTGTGCGGTTCATTCTCGGCAGAAGTGGGCATGTGCCCACTATGGTGGGCAGGCGCCCACTCGTCAAACCCGATAAAGTTCGGCGTACGGACAGGAGAGGGATGGAACGGTGCCGACAGGGGTTGCCCTCCGGAACGCGCGTGAGCAGCTGTTCAACGCCGCGGAGCGCATCGTGCTCAGGGACGGGCCGAACGCCCTGACCAGCCGGGCGGTCACCACCGAGGCGGGCTGCGCCAAGGGCGTGCTGCACCGGCACTTCGCCGACTTCGACGCCTTCCTCACCGAGCTGGTGCTCGAGCGCATCGCCAAGCTCGACGCCCAGGCCGCCGAACTGCGCCGGTCCGCCGGGACCGGCACCGTCGTGGGCAACCTCACCAACGTGCTGACCGATCTGTTCGGGTCGGTCGCCGTGGCGGTGGTCAGCCTCATCATCTCCCGCGACGGCCTGCGCGCCCGGCTGCGCCAGGCCAGGCCGGGCCGCGGCCTGCCGCTCCTGACGGAGGCCGCGGCGATGCTCGCCTCCTACCTCGCCGCCGAGCGCGATCTGGGCCGCATCGCGGCCGACGCCGACATCGACACGCTCGCGCCCACGCTGCTCGGCGCCTCACACCTGCTGTTCGCCGACCGGGACGGCGGCCCGCCGGAGGCCGACGCCGTACGCAAGATGGTGACCACGGTCATCGGAGGCGTCGTACGGAACGAGTCGCGAACGCCGGACGCCCGGACGTGATCGGGGTGGGCTGAGGCCGACGCTCCCCCGCCCGGACATCACGTGATCCGACCGGGCCGTCCAGCGGTCTGGCGTCGAAGACCGGTGCGGCACCGGCCGCCCTGTGTGGCCCCGCTGGAACCACCCGGTCGGCCACGACTGCCCGGACACTTCCCGCCGGGCATGCCTTACCGGACCGCCTGCCCGAAAAGAGCTCGGATCAGCCCCATAGCGGGGCGAGCGCCGCCTCCAGGTCGGGCACGCCGGTGAAGAGCACGGCCGTCATGCCGAGCGCCCTGGCCGCCTCGACGTTCTCCGCCCGGTCGTCCACGAACAGGCACCGCCCGAGCGGGACGCCCGCCCGTTCGGCGGCGATCTCGAAGATGCGGGGGTCGGGCTTGGCCACCCCCACCCGGGCGCTGCTGACCACCTCGTCGGCGAAGTAGGTCAAGCCGAGCCAGGCGAGGTCGTCCTCCAGGTCCAGCGTCGCATTGGTGACCAGCACGACGGGCACGTGCGCCTGGGCCCGGCGCAGCAGGCCGAGCACGTCCTCGTCCACCCGGGCGGGCGCCTTCACGAACGCCGTGACCAGCGCGCGGGCCTGCTCCCGCGGCACCCGCAGGGCGAGGGCGGCCTCGGCCGCGTCCATCCACTGCTCGACGGTGATCTGCCCGAGCAGCGCCGGTCCGCCCACCTCGGGCGCGAAGACGGCCTGCGCCGTCGTGCCCTCGGCTAT
>JADGHC010000770.1 GCA_019689655.1 Microbispora sp. | reverse complement strand
GGTCAGGCCACCTATTGCGGGTGCGGCTGGTGGGTGGCCTCGAAGAGGTTCATCCAGGCGCCCTGCCAGCGCCAGTGCCCGGGCAGGTGCATGGTGAGGTGGCCGCGGCCGCTCCTGGCGATCCGAGCGGGGACGTTGATCAACTGGCGGCGTAGCGTGGCCCCACGCGCTTTGGCGTGAAAGGCCGATGCCAGGCAGCCGGTAGCGCGCAGCAGGTTGTAAGCGATCACCGCCAGGGTCAGCCACGCGGCGTTCGCGGTGAAGATCCCCGAGGGCAGGTGCGCCAGCGGCCCGTCGATCAGATCACTGTTGACCTGCTTGTTGATCGCGTGATCGCGGTGCTGGGCTTCGGCCTGCACCAAGTCGAAGGGGCTGTCGGTGAAGATCGGGTGATAGCGCCAGGTCGCGAAAAACTCGTCTTGGCCGTTGGCCGCTTGCTCGTTGAGGCGCTTGATGCGGCGCACGATCAGCCTGGCCGTCACCGCCCGCCCCTTCGTCGAGGCGAAGGCCGTATACCGTGTCTCGGCGACCTGGGCGTCGGAGACCCAGCCGCCGGCCTGCTCGTCGAAGACCGCCCGGGGGTAGGCGATCGGTATCCACGCGGACTCGGGGATGGCCGCGATCGCCTGCTTGATCTTCGGGTCCATCTTCGCGGTCACCGAGAAGTACGCGTCGTTGTCGCGGCAGGCGGCGATCGCCCCGGCGCTGTAGAACGCCGAATCGGCGCGCACGACCACGATCCGGCGGGCTCCAACGGTGCGGGCGGCGCCGATCGACTCGCGCAGGAACGGCCCGGCACCACGGGAGGAGCTCGCGCTGCCGCCCCGCAGCCGGCCGGCGAGGATCACCGGGGCGGCCGTGGGTGTCGACAGCGTCGCCAGCAGCACGTTCAGCCCGCGGACCAGCACATTCTTCCCGCCGATCTTCGTGTGGCCGAACCCCGAGCCCTGCTTGGCGTACCCATACGTCCGCCGCTGCATCGAATCCACGTCCACGAAGGCGACCACCCCGGCATCGGGCAGCAACGGCGTATGAGCAGCCAGCCGGCCCAGCAGCATCCGCCCGGCCTTTTCCAACTGCCGGACGTTGCCCCAGGTGAACGACCGCAGGAAGGCCCCGAGCGTAGACGGGGCGCGCACATCGGCGAAGAGTTTGTCCATCCCGCCGTGGCGCAGCACGTCCAGATCGTCGATGCTGTCGGCGCCGGCCAGCATCCCGGCCACGATCGCACTCACCTTGATCGGAGCGTTCACCCCGTCTCGGTCGCCGATCGCGACGCACTGGTCAACCAGGTCGGCCAGTCTGCACCGCTCGGCCAATCGCATCGCCGGAAGCAGCCCGGCCAGGCCGATCACATGCTCGTCGTCGAAGGCTGCATGCGTTTTGCCGGGGGCGTGAAACAATCGCACGTGAGAGGTGTCCTATCGGGCGGGCTGTTGGAAGCGTGAAGAACTCCCATCATCCCAGCTCGGAGGGAACCTCTCCCTGCATTCAGGGCACTTCAGTCATATTTTCACCCGTGGATCCAGGCTGAGGACCGTCCGGTGACAGGGTGGCGTCGGTGGCCTGCAGCGGGCGAGCGTTCTTGACGAGCACGTACCCGTCGGTGAGTTGTCATGCGGACCGCCGGGCGAGGTCCTCCAGCACCTCGACCGCCTCGGCCGCACGTTCGTACGGCACGAAGAGGTGATCGTGGTGGAATCCGGCGACGACGTTGCAGCTCAGGCCCGCGTCGGCGAGTGACCGCGCGACGGCGGCGGTCAGGCCGACCGCCTCCAGCGCCGAGTGGACGCACAGCGTGATCCACGCCGCCACGTACTCGTACGCCAGGCCGGCCGCGTCGGCGTCCCGCTGCGGGAGGACGAGCGTGAGCCCCTCCTCCTCGGCGACGGTTACGACGGGACTCACACCCGGCGGAACGTCGCCGTCGACGGTGGCAAAGACGTAGCGGCCCGGGTTCAGCCGCGGGCGCATCGAGGTCAGCAGTGTGCGCAGGTCGGTCTCGCCGGTCATGATGACGACCTTACAACCGCCGCCCTTTACAACGTAGATTAATGACATACGGCAGTGATCAACAGCCGTCATGCCGGGCCAGGCACTGCGGACCCCGGGGAGAGCCTCGCCCGGGAGGCCGCCAGGTCATCACCCCCGGCAGCGAAGTGCCGCGGCAGCCATACGGATGTGGCCGCGGCCCCCCGAGTCGGGGGGCGGGGGGGCGGGGGCGGAGACC
>JADGHC010000769.1 GCA_019689655.1 Microbispora sp. | reverse complement strand
TCCCTACCCGAGGAGAACCATGTTCCTCCGCATGCTCGCGGTGTTCGCCCTGACCACCGCCGCGCTCACCACCCCCGCCACCGCCCACGCCGACACGAAGTTCCGCGGCCGGGGCGACGACGTCGTACGCATCCACACGACGAAGAAGCCCGGCATCATCCGCTTCACTCACAATGGCGAGTCGAACTTCATCGTCCACACCGTGGACCCGCGGGGGAAGACGAGCGAGTACTTGGTCAACGTGATCGGCCCGTACGACGGGACCGTGCTGTACAACGACTACGGCACCAAGGGCACGAGCGGCCTCGCCATCAAGGCCGACGGGTCATGGACGGCGACCTTCATGCCGCTGAGCAAGGCCCGCTGCTGGTGCGCCGCCACCATCCGCGGCCGGGGCGACCAGGTGCTCAAGCTCTCCCCCACCCGTGGCCTGCGTACGATGCGGGCCGTGCACGCCGGCGAGTCCAACTTCATCGTGCACGCCTACACGCGGCCGGGTTCCTTCTCCGATCTGCTCATCAACGAGATCGGCCGCTACAAGGGCAAGGTGCTGCTGCCCGCGGGCACCCGCCTCGTCACCGTCCACGCCGACGGCCCCTGGACCCTCACGCGAAGCTGACAGCCGACCGGGCGTTTTTCGGCAGTGCGGACGTGTACGGCAAGGCCCCGGCCGCCCCGCGCCGGGGCCGCGCCGTGATCAGGCGAGATAAAGACGGCCGCGGAAGCCACCACGCTCGGCGCACTTGGCGTCGGCGAGCCGCTCGATGTCCTCCCATTCGTAGCCGTGCACCTGCGCCAGGGCACGGAGGACCTCGAGCACATCCGCAATCTCCTCGGGCACCTCCTCGACCGGCGCATCCCTGAGCTCAGCCGCCTCCTCGAAGAGCTTCGCGAGCAGCGCCTCGCGATAGGGCGCCTCACCTAGCACGGTCACGACCGGCTCTCTTCCGTCCCGGCGGATGATGTCCGGGATCTTGTCACGCACCAGCTTCCCCATCCCTCGGCTTCTTCCCTTCGCTGCTCGTCGGGGGGTGCCCAGAGGGTAGCGCCACGAGCCGTTCCCCACGCATTGATCCAGAAGTAGTCTGTCTCGGACAATTCATGATCAATTCGTGTGGAGCGGCGCAAAGGTGAATTTCTTTGAATTCGAGCCGTCCGCTCGGACCTCATGGCGACTGGCGATCCTGATGGGGGCCAACGACCGCACCTACAAGTTCGCCCTCGGCACCGCACTGCTTCAAGCCGCCGCCGAGGGCCGGGCGGACTTGCCACTCCGCGAGCTCGCGGTGCCGTACGCGATGAGCCTGGTGCGCCATATGCAGGATGCGCCCCAGGCGAGGCCGGAGAGCGTGAGCGGGCGTACGGACTATCTCGCCGTGGCAGAGGAGGAGGCCGCCGAGTCGCTGCGGCTCGGGTCGCCGACCGAGAGGCTGCTGGCCGCGACCCTGAAGTCGATGCCCGAAATGGTGTTGCGGAAGTTCCACAACCTGCGGGGCGCGGGACAGGTGCCGCACCGCTTCTACGAAGTGACTGGGAACTCGCGAGAGCGAATCGTTCGCCTGAGCCCCGACCTGCGTGCCGTCGCCACGGGCGAGCAGGCGGCGAGCCTGCGCGGAGAGCTGGACGCCCGATGGAGCATCGTGGAGACGTCCTTCGCCGCGGGCGTCGGCCGCAGCCTCATCGAGGAAGGCGTCTCGGTCGACCTGACGACGATGCGGGTCCTGGACAAGCGGCGACGCCGTCCGGTGACCGGGGTCACCGAGGCGGTCATCGGTTTTCAGCACGGGCGGTGCCTCATCTGCCGAGAGCCGATCGTGCCGGGCAGGGACGCGATCGCGGTCGACCACGTGTTTCCCTTCTCGTTGATGGATCGATTCGCCCTGAGCGTCGATCTCGACGCCCTCTGGAACATGGCTCCCGCCCATGCCTCCTGCAACCTGGCCAAGAGCAACCGTCCACCCAGCCCGCAGGAAGTGTCGGCGCTGGTCCGGCGTAACGAAGCGATCATGAACTCGCCTCATCCGCTGCGCAGGACGCTCGAGCTGACGCTCGGGCCATACGCGCGCAGGGGCGGGTGGCACGGCTTCGTCCGGGACCTCCACCGTGAGCTGTCCTGACCGCGCCCTGCCTCGGGCGAAGCAGCGACTGGGACGTCGCCCTCTACTACCGCGGCGACTTCGATCCGGACCATCTGCGCGCCGTCGGCTGGCCGGGAGAGGTCAGCGAGGTCGGCGGCTG
>JADGHC010000768.1 GCA_019689655.1 Microbispora sp. | reverse complement strand
GCCCGGAGACCGGGAGCCCGGAGACCGCGGTCCCCGAGGCTGCGAAACCGGAGACCGGGGGCCTTGAGATCAGGGGCTTGGAGGTGCGGTACGGCCCCGTGCGCGCCCTGCGGGGCGTCGACCTGACCGTGCCCCCGGGCGCGGTGGCCGCGGTGCTCGGCGCGAACGGCGCGGGCAAGACGACGCTGCTGCGGGCCGTGTCGGGGACGCTGCGGTTCCACCGGGGCGCGATCACGGCGGGGACGATCAACTTCGGCGGGTCCCGGATCGACGGGGTGCCGCCGGCGGTGGTCGTGCGGCGTGGCGTGGTGCAGGTACCGGAGGGGCGGCGGGTGTTCGCGCGGATGACGGTGGCCGAGAACCTGCGTGCCGGAGCGCTGGGCGTGCCGGGCAGGCGCGCGGCGGCGGCCCGGGAGCGGGTGTTCGAGCTGTTCCCGGTGCTGGCCGAGCGTGCGCACCAGCGGGCGGGCCTGCTGTCGGGCGGCGAGCAGCAGATGCTGGCGATCGGCCGGGCGCTCATGGCCGGGCCGTCGCTGCTGTTGCTGGACGAGCCGACGCTCGGGCTCGCGCCGCTGATGGCGGCCCGGATCGCCGGCACGGTGCGCCAGATCAACGCCCAGGGCACGTCGGTGCTGCTGGTGGAGCAGAACGCGGCGATGGCGCTCGCCCTGGCCGGGCACGCGTACGTGCTGGAAGTCGGCGAGGTCGCGCTGTCGGGACCGGCGGCGGAGCTGGCGGCCGGCGACGAGGTGCGCCGCCGCTACCTCGGCGCTGGCGTGCCCGGGACAGACCGACCGGTCGGTACCGGCCCGCAGGGGCGGCACGAGAGAACGAGGCTGACGAGATGGACGGCATGACCCGCCGGCGCGGCGAATCGGGCGCGCATCCCGCGAGGCGCTTCCGCATGACCGCGAGAAACCAACCGGTCGGTACGTCCGCCGACGGCCCGGCGGAGCTCGTGGTCAGCGAGGTGACGGTCCGCTTCGCCGGGCTCACCGCGCTCGACGCGGTGAGCTTCACCGTGGCCCCCGGCAGCGTGCACGCGCTGATCGGCCCGAACGGCGCCGGCAAGTCCACCTGTTTCAACGTGCTGTCGGGCGTCTGCCGCGCCGCCTCCGGCAGCGTGCGCTTCGGCGGGGTCGAGCTGACCTGCCTGCGCCCGCACCGCGTGGCCGCGCTGGGTGTGGCGCGGACGTTCCAGAACATCGCCCTGTCCCCGCACCTCACGGTCCGCGACAACCTCATGCTCGGCCGGCACCGCCTGACGCGGGCCGGGTTCGTCTCCGCGGGCCTGCGGCTGCCCCGGGCCGGGCGCGAGGCCGTACGGCACGGCGCGCGGGTGGCGGAGATCGCGGAGTTCGCCGGCGTCCGCGACGTGCTGTCCGTCCCGGTCGGCCTGCTGCCGTACGGGGTGCGGAAACGGGTGGAGCTGGCCCGGGCGCTGTGCATGGAGCCGCGGCTTCTCCTGCTGGACGAGCCGGTGGCGGGGATGACCGGCGGCGAACGGCGCGAGATGGCGGCCCTCATCGAGTCGGTACGCGAGAGCCTCGGCATCTCCATCCTGCTGGTCGAGCACGACATGGGCATGGTCATGCGGATCGCCGACGCGGTGACCGTGCTCGACTTCGGCAGGCGGATCGCGGACGGGCCGCCCGAGGAGGTCCGGCGCGACCCCGAGGTCATCCGCGCCTACCTGGGCGACTACGCGGAAGGCCGCCACGGGGACCTCGGCGCCGGCGGCGAGGAGGCGTGATGGCGGTCTTCCTGGAGCTGCTCGTCAACGGGATCTCGGTCGGCGCCGTGTACGCGCTGATCGCGCTCGGCTTCGTGGTGATTTTCACGGCGACCGAGGTGGTCAACTTCACCCACGCGTCGCTGCTGCTGGCCGGCGGCTACGTCATCGCCCGGCTGCACCCGCTGGCCGGCTTCTGGGCGGCGCTGGCGGCCGGGATCGCGGCGGCGGCGCTGGTCGGCGCGCTGGTGGAGTTCCTGATCCTGCGCCGGGCCCACGCCGGCTCGCGCGGCGTGCTGGCCATCGTCACGATCGGCGTGGACATCATGCTCACGACCGAGCTCACCCGGCGGATCGGCACCGAGGTGCTCGCCCTCGGCGACCCGTGGGGCGACCGGGTGCTGCACCTCGGCCCCGTCACGGTGGCCGAGACCCGCGTGGTGGCCCTCGCGGTCGCCGCCGCGCTGATCGTGGCGTTCCTGCTCGCCTTCAAGTTCACCGGCTGGGGCGT
>JADGHC010000767.1 GCA_019689655.1 Microbispora sp. | reverse complement strand
TGGCGGGCATCGCGCCCGGCGACCCCTGGCTGCGGGTCGGCGCCATCGTCGCCGGTGTGCTCCTGGCCGTGCTCGCCCGGCTGGTGGTGCTCGGCATCCGTGCCCGCCAAGGCGTGCGGGGCCTGCGCGGGCCGGCCCGCAGGAGCCAGACCACCCTGGTGATCAGCGGCGCCGCCTTCCTGATCGCCTCGATCAACTCCCACCCCGAGACCCGGCTGGTCTACGCCGTCATGGGCCTGCTCGTCGGCGTCTTCGTGTGGGTCGTCCTGCAGCGGAGGGAGCGTCAATGACGGAAGACGGCCTGGACGAGACCTTCCGTACGGCCACCCGGCTGCGCATATCGGCGTTCCTGTCCGGGTGCGACGAGGCGGAGTTCCGGGCCGTCCAGGAGTACTGCGAGCTGACCGCGCCGGCGCTGTCGAAGAACGTCGCCGCGCTGGAAAAGATCGGCTACGTGACCGTACGCAAGGGATATGTGGGCAAGGCGCCCCGGACCTGGCTGGCGCTGACGGCGAAGGGGCGGGGGCGCGCCGACGCGAAGGAGTGCACCTGAGAATCCCGCAGGCCGGGGAGTGGTGCGGGCAGTGCGGGTAGGCGTTTGACGTCATCCTCAGGTGCGGTGCTCCCCGGGCGCGCCGGCCATCGGGATCTCGACGCCCTTCCGCAGGTCTGTCATCGGCGTGCCCGGGGAGTGCCGGGGGCGGCAGCCCGACTGTCGCCGGATAGCTTGCGAGAATTACCCATCTCCCAAGTTATGTCGTCGATCACGCTGCGCAACGGACAAATATTTTCTGTTTTCTATTTCCAGAAATTCAGCTATGCTGCTCCGCCGTGACGACCTCCGTGACCATCACCTCGTGCAAGCACTGCGGCGCGCCCATCGAGCAGCCGGTACGGCGGGGCAGGCCGCGGGAGTACTGCCCGGACCGCGGCTGCCAGGCCGCGGCCAAGAGGGAGCGGGAGCTCCGCCGCGCGACCCCCGGCCTGGAGGGCGCACTGGCCCGTGTCGAGGACTTGTACGAACGCATGGAGAAAGGGCTGGCGGCGGCGATCGAGCCGCTGGCGCAGGTTCTCGCGCAAGAGCTGAGCCCGGCGGGGGTCGAGGCGAAGCTGAGCGCGATCCAGGCCGAGGCGCACACGAGCGTCGCCATCGCCCGCGCCGAGCGCGAGCAGGCGCTGGAGCAGGTACGGCTGGCCCGCGAGGCCACCGAGCAGGCCCGCCGGGAGGCGGAGGAGGCCCGCCGCCGGATGGAGGAGGCCTACGCCGAGCGCGACACGGCCTTCGCCGACGCCGAGACCGCCCGCGAGCAGGCCCTTGCGGCGCTGCGGGAGGCGGCGAGCATCGAACGCCGGGTCAGGCAGGAGGCCGACCAGGCCCTGCGCCGGGCCGAGATCGCCGAGGCCGCCCGCGAGCAGGCCGTACGCGAGCTGGCCGACCGGGTGGATCAGGCTGCGGCCGAGGTCCGCCTGGCGCGGGAGCAGATGGAGCAGGCCGTCAGGGAACGCGACGAGGCGCAGGCCGACGCGCGGGCGGCCAGGGCGGAGGCGGAGCTGGCCCGCCGTGCGCACCGTGAGGCCGAACAGGCCACCGCGGCCGCGCTGGCCCGCGCCCAGGCGGCCGAGGCGGAACGGGACCGCGCGGTCGCGCGCGCGGAGGCCGAGCGCGACCGGGCCGTGGCGCAGGCTCACGACGAACGCGACCGTATGCTGGCCCGGGCCGAGGCGGCGGAGGCCGCCCGCGAGCAGGCCGTCGCCGAGGCCGCGCGGCTGCGCGCGGAGGCGGCGCAGGCCGAGGCGCGTGCCGAGGCGGCGAACGCGGAGGCGGCCCGGGCTCGGCGGGACGCCCGGGACGCCGCGGGGGAGCGGGAGCGGATCCAGGCGGAGCTGTCGCTGGAACGGGCCCGGCTGGCCGACCTGCGCGCGCAGCTCGATGTGGCCCGCGCGGAGGCGGCCCAGTTGCGCGAGCGTGCGGTCGCCGCCGAGCTGCGGCTGCACCAGCCGCAGCAGGGGACCTCCGCGCCCCCGTCGCCCGGTTCGCCGTCGTAGGCGGGCGACGCCGCGGAACGGGCACGGGCGCAGCAGTGAGAGGATTGCGAGGGTGATGGCAACAACCAGCGACGTGGAGAAGGCGGCCGAGGTGCTGCGCGCCGGAGGTCTGGTGGCCTTCCCGACCGAGACCGTCTACGGTCTGGGCGCCAACGCCGAGGACCCCGCGGCCGTCGCGCGCGTCTTCCAGGTCAAGGGACGCCCGC
>JADGHC010000766.1 GCA_019689655.1 Microbispora sp. | reverse complement strand
GCCGGTGACGGCCAGCACGGCGAGGAGGGGCAGGGCCAGGGTGATGAGGAGTTTGCGCATCGTGGGTTCCTGTTCCACTCGTGGGTGGCGGGGGGCATGCGCGCGGGGATCGTTCGTGGGACGCGGCGCGCGCGGACCGCGTTCACGGGTTGAGCCGGATGTCACCATCCGGCCATGGCGCGGCGCGCCTTGTGGCGGGCATAGAGCCGGGCGGCGTTGCGGCGCAGGCGCTGTTGCTGAGCGAGCCAGCAGGGATCCACCTCCAAGATCGTGCGTCGCTCATGCGTCACGACCTTGGTTTGCAGTGGAGGATGCTGGAGGATCCTGGAGGATTCTGTGACGCAACTCTCCAGGTCAGGGCGCTCCCCTACCCTCTGACCAGCACCGCCAGGACCTCCACGTGGTGGGTCATGGGGAAGGTATGCCTCAGAGTTCCGCCGCAGGTCATCGGCCATATCAGCCATGATCCTTTCGGCTCGTGCGTCGCTGGTGCGCGCGAATGCGCTCCCATGCGTCGGTGATGGAGTCGTGCGCGTCCGGCGCCAGGTGCGCGTACCGCATCGTCGTCTGGTAGCTCTCGTGGCCGAGGAGCTTCTGAACGTCGTACAGCGGGACCCCCTCCTGCACGAGCCACGAGGCCGCCGTGTGGCGGCAGTCGTGCGGATCGTAGGCCGGAATCGGATCGAGCCGCTGTCCCTTCGGTAGCCGCTCGTTCTCCTCGGCGATCTTGGCGTTGGCCTTCTCGATCGCCCGATACCAGACCACTCGCCAGTTCGCCCCGGACAGCGTCGGGAACTCGCCCGTCTTCGGGGAGCGGCGCCGCGCCACGAACACGAACGCGTCCGGCGTCCGGCCCGCCAGCAACGCGGCCATGCCGTCGCACACTTCGGCCGTGAGCGGCACCTCGCGGCGGCTCTTGCTGGTCTTGGGATGCTCCTTCCACTTCCCGTACTGGGTGAGCGCCCCGGCGATCCGCAGCCGCCGGCGCGTCCAGTCCACGACGTTGCCCTGCCCGTCGGGCCGCTCGCGGCCGACGGTGGCGGCAGCCTCGCCCCACCGCGGCCCGGAGGTCACCATCAGCTCCACCATGACGGCATGCCCCGCAGGCAGCTCCGCCTTGATCCGGTCCACCTGGTCGCGGGTGAACCACACGGGGAGTTTGGGGTCGGTCGGCGGGATCTGGATCTTCACGCAGGGCGTCTCGCCGATCAGGCCCTCGATCACGGCGTCGCCGATCATCTTGGTGAACAGGTTGTAGGTCCGGCGGATGGACTGAGCTCCGACGCCCTCTTTCTCCATCTGCCGGATCCACGCCTGCACGTCCAGCCGCTTGATCTTCGCCAGGGGCCAGTCCTGCCACTGCGGCAGGATGCGGTGCTCGCGCTGGGCGCGGTCGCCACGGCGGGTCTCTTCCTCGACGACGCGCGCGGCCCACCAGCGTTCGTCCCATTCGCCGAAGGTGATCCGGCCGAGGCGCGGGTCGCGCCACACGCCGCGGCGGATCGCGGCTTCCTGTTCGAGCGCCCAGTCCTTGACGACGCTCTTGAGCTTGTCGGTCTGGCTGATGCGCTTGCCGTTGGGCAGGCGGATTGTCGCCTGCCAGAGGCCGGAAGGCAGCTTTCGATAGGAGGGCATGAGGGTTCCTGTGAAGGTCAACTGCTGCGGCGGCGCGGCCCGATCTGGTCATTCATCCGGACGATCACGTCGCCCAGTTTCCGTGCGAAGTCGTCGGCCTGTTCGCGGATGTCATGGAGCTCCTCATCGAGGCGCCTTTCGGCGTGCTCGGCGTGATCGATCCGGACGGCGAGCTGGTCGAGGTGTGTGACGGTCCGGGCGTCACGGTTCTCGAGCTGGTCCAGGCGGTCTTTCAGGAGCTTGAGGATGTCCAGGATCTCGGCCTGTTGTGCCTTGATCAGTCCCAGTTCCTGGGCGAAGTGGCGGCGGCTGGCGATCTCCCGGAGGATCTTGACGCGGGTTACGTCGAGGTGACTGGCGTGGACTCCGATGACAGCGGCGCCGACGAGCGTGGCCAGGCCGAAGGTCCATATGTAGATGGTCTCCGCGATGGTCATCGTGACTACGCCTGCGCATGCGACCACGACTGCGAGCCCGGCAGTGCCGTTACGCCTGGACTTCACGAGGGTCGCCGGGTCGTCACCGTAGTCACCGTCCGTGAGTACGCGCTGATCGTCATTGGCCATCGCGTTGAGACCACCCTTCAAAACAGAATTCCGGGGGGGGGGGGCTGTCTGTTATACACAAATC
>JADGHC010000765.1 GCA_019689655.1 Microbispora sp. | reverse complement strand
GCTTTGCCGGACGCGCCGGGGCTTTCAGGAGGCGACGGAGTACTTCCTGAGGAACGCGAGCTCGTCCTCGTCGAGCCTGCGGGGCCGGGCCGCCGCGGCGTCGTAGGCCACCATGACCGTGCGCGCCTCGACGTAGAGCGTCTCGTCGTCGCGGATCTCGTAGGCCAGCGTGAAGCGCACCCTGGAGAGCTCGGTCACCCAAACCTCGACGCGTACGGGATCGGTGCGGAAGGTCAGGGGCCGCCGGTAGTCGATCTCATGCCGGGCGACCACCAGGTCCTGACGACGGCCCGCGTCGTCGCGCGGCCGCTCCCACAGCATGGACACCCGCGCGTCTTCCAGGTAGTCGAGGAACCGGACGTTGTTGACGTGTCCGTAGCTGTCGATGTCGGCGAAGCGCACCTTGCGCTCGAAGACGTAACGGGTCACCTGGTCGGGGAGATGGCGCAGCTCGGTCACCGGACAAACCTAGCGGGCCCCGTCCCCCGCCCGGCGACGGGGGACGGACGGCAAGGCCGATCAGTCGCGGGTGAGCTTGCGGTAGGTGACCCGGTGAGGACGGGCCGCCTCCGGACCCAGCCGCTCGATCTTGTTCTTCTCGTAGTCGGCGAAGTTGCCCTCGAACCAGAACCAGTTCGACCCGCCTTCCCACGCCAGGATGTGGGTGGCGATGCGGTCGAGGAACCACCGGTCGTGGGAAGTGATCACGGCGCAGCCCGGGAATTCGAGCAGCGCGTTCTCCAGGCTCGACAGCGTCTCGGTGTCGAGGTCGTTGGTGGGCTCGTCCAGGAGCAGCACGTTGCCGCCCTGCTTGAGGGTGAGCGCCAGGTTGAGCCGGTTGCGCTCGCCGCCGGACAGGACGCCCGCCAGCTTCTGCTGGTCGGGGCCCTTGAAGCCGAACGCCGCGACGTACGCCCGCGAGGGCATCTCGACGTTGCCGACCTTGATGTGGTCGAGCCCGTCGGAGACGACCTCCCAGACGTTCTTGCTGGGGTCGATGCCGGCCCTGCCCTGGTCCACGTACGAGATCTTGACGGTCTCACCGATGGTGATGGATCCGCTGTCCGGCGTCTCGGCACCCGTGATCATCCGGAACAGCGTGGTCTTGCCGACGCCGTTCGGGCCGATGACACCGACGATGCCGTTGCGCGGCAGATCGAAGGACAGCTCGTCGATGAGCAGCCGGTCGCCGAAGCCCTTGCTCAGCTTCTCGGCCCGGATCACCGTCGTGCCCAGGCGCGGGCCCGGCGGGATCTGGATCTCCTCGAAGTCGAGCTTGCGGTACTTCTCGGCCTCGGCGGCCATCTCCTCGTAGCGCTGGAGACGGGCGCGGCTCTTGGTCTGGCGGGCGCGCGCGTTGGAGCGCACCCACTGCAGCTCCTCCTCCAGGCGCTTCTTGCGCTTGGCGTCCTTCTGGCCTTCGATCTTCAGACGCGCGGCCTTGGCCTCCAGGTAGGTGGAGTAGTTGCCCTCGTAGGCGTAGCACCGGCCGCGGTCGAGCTCCAAGATCCAGCCGGCCACGTTGTCGAGGAAGTAACGGTCGTGGGTGACCGCGAGGACGGTGCCGGGGTACTTCTCCAAGTGCTGCTCAAGCCACTGGACGCTCTCGGCGTCGAGGTGGTTGGTGGGCTCGTCGAGCAGCAGCAGGTCGGGCTGCTCCAGCAGGAGCTTGCACAGCGCGACCCGGCGCCGCTCGCCACCGCTGAGCTTGGTGACATCGGCGTCGGGCGGCGGGCAGCGCAGCGCGTCCATGGCCTGTTCGAGCTGGCTGTCGAGGTCCCACGCGTTGCGGTGGTCGAGCGCGTCCTGCAGCCGGCCCATCTCTTCCAGCAGTTCGTCGCTGTAGTCGGTGGCCATCTGCTCGGCGATCTGGTTGAACCGGTCGAGCATCGCCTTGGTCTCGGCGACGCCCTCCTCCACGTTTCCGAGCACGGTCTTCGACTCGTCGAGCACCGGCTCCTGCATCAGGATGCCGACCGTGAAGCCGGGCATTAGCCGGGCCTCGCCGTTGGACGGCTGCTCCAGGCCCGCCATCATCTTGAGCAGCGTCGACTTGCCCGTGCCGTTCGGGCCCAGGACACCGATCTTGGCCCCCGGCAGGAACGACAGCGTGACGTCGTCGAGGATTACCTTGTCACCGTGCGCTTTGCGCACGCGCTGCAACGTATAGATGTACTCCGGCATACCTTCAAGCCTAGGGGATCGTGCCGGCAGCGCCGTCCGCGCTGCGGGGTGGCGCTGTGTCTTATAACCATGTCCGAGCCCACGCGACACGACGG
>JADGHC010000764.1 GCA_019689655.1 Microbispora sp. | reverse complement strand
GGCGGGGGCCAGCCGGGCGTTATGCCCGTGATCCTCGCTTGAGGCCGGCGACGATGCCGACACCGATCACGGCCAGCACGACCTGCATGATCAGTTCGATCCAGTCGATGCCCGGGGTCGTCGCCACCCCCATGACCTGGGCGATCGCGGTGCCGATGAGCGCCGCGACGATGCCGACGACGATCGTCAGCAGCCAGCCGATCGGCTGCCGGCCCGGCAGGAGCAGGCGGCCCAGCGCGCCGATGACCGCACCGATGACGATGGCACCGAGAATGGACTGAATTGTCATGGCGACCTCCCGATGAGGGTGACCCTTTCATCCTCGGACTGCGGGCTACCCCATGGAAGGGAAATATGCGTTCCATGAAAGAAAAAAGGGGGCGGCGGCTCGGTTCCGCGCCTTGATTCGAGCCGCCGCCCCACGCATTCAGTGAGACGCTCCGGGTCTCATTCGGGTTGGCATGTCCGTTTGGAACGGGACACTTACCCCGGAAGTATCAGAGCGGTTGCAATAGCCGCCACGCCCTCGCCGCGACCGGTGAGGCCGAGGCCGTCGGTCGTGGTCGCGCTGACGCTCACCGGCGCCCCGGCGGCGGTCCCGAGGGCCTTCTCCGCCTCCGCACGGCGAGGCGCGATCTTCGGACGGTTGCCGATGATCTGGACGGCCAGGTTGCCGATCTTGAATCCGGCATTCCGCACTTGACGGGCCGCCTCCTCCAGGAGGACCACGCCCGCCGCGCCCGCCCAGCGGGGATCGGAGGTGCCGAAGAGCGCGCCGACGTCGCCGAGTCCGGCGGCCGACAGCAGCGCGTCACAACAGGCGTGCGCGGCCGCGTCGCCGTCGGAGTGGCCGGCCAGCCCAGTCTCACCAGGCCAGAACAGCCCGGCGAGGTGGAGCTCCCTACCGGATGCGAAAGGGTGGACATCGACCCCGACGCCCACCCTTGGCGATGGGATGTTCAGGAGTTCAACACCTCGTCGAGTAGGGCCTCCGCCTTGTCCTCGTTGGTCTTCTCGGCCAGGGCGAGCTCGCTGACGAGAATCTGGCGCGCCTTGGCGAGCATCCGCTTCTCACCGGCGGACAGGCCACGCTCCTTGTCGCGCCGCCACAGGTCGCGTACCACCTCGGCCACCTTGTTGACGTCCCCCGACGCCAGCTTCTCAAGGTTGGCCTTGTAGCGGCGGGACCAGTTGGTGGGCTCCTCCGTGTGCGGCATGCGCAGCACGTCGAAGACCCGCTCGAGCCCCTCCTGGCCGACGACGTCGCGCACACCGACGAGTTCGGCGTTCTCTGCTGGTACCTGTACGGTCAGGTCGCCCTTGTCGACCTTCAGCACCAGGTAGGTCTTTTCCTCACCCTTGATGGTTCGGGTCGTGATGGCCTCGATCCGAGCAGCCCCATGGTGGGGGTAGACGACAGTGTCGCCGACCTGGAAAGTCATGTGACGAGTACCCCTTCCGCTGTACTCCAGGGTACCACGCGGTTCCCGCCTCCCGGAACAGTGAAAGGAACATAACTGCAGGTCAAAGCCTCGTTTTGGGGCTTGACAACCCGTCGACTCTGTGAATCGACCTTTGCGACATACCGGATGACCTGCACTACTACAGCGTACGGACCGGGAGCCGACGCAGGACTGGTGACCGGCGCGGATAAGGTGATTGCTGCCCATACACGTGCGTACCAAGGAGACCTCGAACCGTGACCAGCAGCAGCCGTCGCAGGGCGATCGCCGTTGCCGCGCTCCTCGCCGCCGCCATCCCTGCACTGGCCGCGTGTGGCGCCGGTTTCGACGCCAACACCAATGTGCCGTACGCCCCGAACGACGCGGCGGTCCTCTACGACGGCGACGGCCCCGGGAAGGCCTACGGCAAGAACGGCGTCATGATTCCGCAGGCGTTCATCCTCGGGCCGGACTCCGGCCAGCAGCTCGCCGCCGGCGCGTCGGCGCCGGTCTACCTGACTCTCCTGAACAGCACGGGGACCCCCGACCAGCTCACCAGCATCGTCCCCGACGCGGGGAAGGCCACCTCGGTCAACGTGCAAAGCCCCATCGACCTCCAGCCGGGCACCCTCGCCAAGACCCCGGGGGTCACGGTCCAGGGCCTGAAGACGGCGCTGCGCGGCGGCGAGACCATCAAGCTCACGCTCGAGTTCAAGAACGCCGGCGAGATCTCGCTCAACGTGCCGGTGATCACCCGCAGCCGCGAGTACGCGACGCTGCCGCCCGCCACGCAGGCGACGCCGGACACGGCGACGTCGGACGCCGGGGCCGCGGACACGGG
>JADGHC010000763.1 GCA_019689655.1 Microbispora sp. | reverse complement strand
CCGGCCACCCGCCCCCTCCGGCGGGCCGTCCACCAGGGCCAGCCCGATCCCGTCGGGCAGGGCCGCGTCGTACCACGGGCCGTGGTCGGTCTCGACAAGGGGGGCGAGCCGCACGTCGACGCGCCCAGCCACGTCGTGCTCGGCCAGCAGTCGCAGGGTCGCCTCCCGGAACCGCGGCTCGTGCTCCAGCGTCACGACGTGGGCGCCGGTCGCCGCGGCGTAGCGGGCCAGCACCAGCGTGGACGATCCGGACCCGGCCTCCACCACGACCCGCGGTTGCAGCTCGGCCAGGCGCGCGTCCAGCTCGGCGGCCCCGGCCCGGTCCAACGCCCACCCCCGCCACAGGCGAGCGTGCGCGGTGAGGTCGGTGGCGTAGCGCTCCCCCGCGCGCCGCTCGACAACAACCTCCGGGACCGGAACAGGCACAGCGGGGCAGCTGGCGAGGCGGTCGCGCAGGGCGGCGGCCTCCCGCGCCACCGCGTCCCGCAACTCAGGTGCCACCGTGGCAGCGATGACTGCGCCGACCGCCGCAGCACCCCCGTCAGCGGCGGCAGCCCTCACCTTGGGCCACAGGACGCGCAACTCCTCGGTGACGCGGCGGCGCGCTGCTGAGCGGGTGCCGGTCGTCGGGGAGGTGGTCAGGCTGCCGCGGCGGCGGTGCCGGTGGTACAGCGGCGCGTCGACGACGCCTACGCGCCCGGCCGCATACGCGGTGGCGGTGAGTAGCGTGTCCCAGCCGATGCGGTAGCCGGGGTGCGGGCCGCCTACGGTGCGCAGCCAGGTGGTGGACCAGAGCCCGGCCATGTGCGCGTGATGAGCCAGGAGGTCGCTGTCGTGGTAGGGGCGGACCTTCTCGGTGATGGTCCTTGATCCGGCGAGCGGGTGGACGCGCTGCCCGGTGAACACCACGTCCGCGTCCTCGGCGGCGGCGAGCATGACCTCCAGCCAGGTCGGCTCGGCCTCGTCGTCGGCGTCGTGGACGGTCCACCACGGCGAGTCCGTGGCGGCGAGGGTGACGGCGTCAGCGAAGTAGCGGCCCCGGTTCTCGGTCAGAGAGAACCGCACCAGCCGCGGGTCGTCGACGTCCGCGAGCGCGGGCCACGGCGGCTGCTCGGTGTCGCCGTCGTCGATCACGATCAGCCGCAGGTCGGTGTAGGTCTGGTTGAGCACCGCGTCCACGGCGCGGCGGACGGTGTCCGGACAGCCGCGGTAGGGCATGGACACGGTCACAGTGGGCACGACGGCTACCTCCCGCACAGGTCTCACGATCAGGCCCAGTACAGGACACGCGCGTAGCGGCTGGTCACCTGCACCTCCACGCCGGGGCCGGTCACGAAGTGGGTGACCTCCAGGCGAACCCTACGGCCTGCGGGGACGTCGACGACTCCGGTGCGCACCAGGTGCATGCTGCCGCCGTCGTGCACCGGAGCGTCCAGGCCGAGGGAGCGGTCATAGACCCATGCCCCGGAGGAGTTCTGCTTGTACAGGGCGAACCGCACCTGTACCTCCCGGCCGGCGGGCACACCGGTCATGCTCAGAGTCAGCCCGGCCTCCAGGACGCCTCGTTCCCCGCCGTAAGCCAGGTCGTACTGGCCAGGGGCGACCTCGACACAGGTGAACTGGCTGGCGGGGAGTGCCTGGTTGGAGACTCCGCTGCCGGCGAACTCGCGGAGGTCGGGCATGTGCTTCTCCTCGCCCCATGTGGCGGGCTGGGCGAACACCCCGCTGGTGACCATGCCGTACAGCGGATCCCCGGGGCACAGGGTCGCCACGAAATCGCGGTGGCCCAGCACGGCCGTGCCCATGCCGGTGGCCTCTATGAGCCACTCGCGCAGCTGCCGCACGGCGTTGACCTGAGCGTCGGTGATCTCATCCGACGGGCCGCACATCAACGTCACCGAGTAGTAGTTGCTGTTACCCGTCGTGGTGCCCTGGGCGGCCTGGTAGCGGCACAGCCCCCGCCCCTCGAACACGTAGCCGTGAGGACACGCTCCGTGGCTATATCCGATGTCGGCCCACCCGTTGACACTCGTGTGGTAGCTGCGGACGCTCTGCCAGTAGGCCACGCACGCCGCATGCCCCAGAGTCGCCAGGTTCTGGTCGGCCCCGTCGTAGTGGACCACCAGACCCTGCGTGGGGTCGGCGTAGTCAGCCGGAGACAGGGGGGACCAGCCGAGGTCGGCGCGGGACACGAACTTCTCAGGTCGAGGCATAGGAGTCGGTCTCTCTACGAGGGTCAGATGGGCATGCCGATACGGAGCACGGGCGGCTCAGCGGGCGGGG
>JADGHC010000762.1 GCA_019689655.1 Microbispora sp. | reverse complement strand
GGGATGAACCGCGGCAGTGGTTGCGGGCGGCGCGGTAGCTCATCGAGGTAGATCGCCGCTGAGGTCGGGAGCCCAGGTAGCCATCGGTGACGCCGGCAGGCCTCCAGGAATCCGCGCAGGCAGACCAGGTGGTTGTTGGTGGTGTGGCCGGCCAAGCCCACGGTGGAGAACCAGGACAGGAAGTGCTCCAGGATTGGCCGGGTCAGCGCCGCCGCCCGCATCACGCGCGGGTGGTGAGCGGCCAGGAATCGGGACAGCCACCGCACCGAGCGGATGTCGATGTCCACAGAGGAGAGTGCTTTGCCCGTGGACAGGCGGAACCGTGCCCAGCGCTTCGCAGCCTCGCGCAGCCAGAGCTGGCCGATGCCGTCGAAGCGGATCTGCCCGATTCCGCGTGAGGGAATGCCGAGGACAGCGGCGCGCCAGATATCCGCGGCGAACTCGCTCTCCGCGTCGACGCCGCCGGCCAGGTCGCTCAGGTGCCGCCATCCGTAGCGCAGTATGCCTCTGACCCGGTCGCGGTGAGCCCCGCGACCGCGTTCGTCAGCAAGCCACTGGTCCAGCGGCTTATCGAACAGCGAACCCACCCTCGCCGCGGCGAGCAGCCGCACCAGTGCCCGGACCATTCCTGGCAGCAACCGGACAGCGCGATCGTCGTGGTAGCACTGGATGATGAAGGCGACCTCCAGCCGTGCCGGCAGCGGAAGGGACCGAAGGTCGAACGTGTCGGCCAGATCCCAGCCAGCCTTGCCGAGCAATGGACCTGTCGAGGCGGCGAAAGACACCATGTCCGGTTGGCCCTGTTGCCGCCAACGGGTGTAGTGGCCCGGGCAGAGCAGCCGCGACCAGGCGCCGCGCTCACAGCCATCGACCCGACACCGGCCCCGGGCGAAGACCGGATTGTCGACATCCAAGCGGATCAGCTCCCCGGCGAACTCCGGCCGGACCGCCTGCCGCAGCCGCTGCTGCCACCACCCATACGCTGGCTCAGTGGCCGGCTGCCTCGCTGCGGCGGCTCTCACCTGGAGTCCACAGTGTCCGGCCAGAAACCGACCCGCACGAGCTCGGCGCGAACGTCCTCGACGCCAAGGTGCACGTAGGTCTCACTGGTGGTAGTCACCGATCGGTGGGTCAGCAACCGGGACACGATCTCGATAGGCACGCCGGCGCGGATCCATTCGGTGGCCCGGGTATGCCGCAGCTGGTGCGGGCTGAACGCGATCCCGGTTCGCTGTCGTAGCCGGGCCACCATCTTGGCGACCGTGTCGTAGCACAACGGGTGACCGACCGGCTGACCCCATAGATTGACGAATACGTAGTCCGAGTCGAGGTTGCCGTACTCGGTGTGCATGTACTCGCTGTAGAGGCGCACCAGCGGCACGGACACCGGCACTGTGATCGTCGTGGCCGTCTTCGCCCGTGCCCCGTTGGCGTTATCCGCCCGCGGCACGATCGTCACCTCACGGCGGCGCGAAACGAAGTCCGCGTGGCGTAAGCCCAAAGCCTGACCGATCCGCATGCCCGTCTCGGCCAGCAGCGCGATCAGGAACCGATCCCGCAGCCGCCCGCACGCGGCGAGGAGCACGGTCACCTGCTCGCCCGTCAGCGTGGCAGGAAGGCGTCGCGGCACCCGAAGCTTCACCGGGCGGGTGGGGATCGGCCGCCCCTTGGTCACGTGGTGCAGCAACGGCTTGAACGACCCCCGCGGCACTCGCCGCCAAGCCACCAGGCTCTCCGCCAGCTTCACGCCGGCGCGAAGCTGGAAGTCGTAGAAACCAAACACGGCAGCCAGATGCCGGTTGACGGTCGCCTCAGAACGACGCGCCGCCGAGGCATGCAACACAATGACGTTACTCGCTGGAGCTCGCAACCAGCGCACGAACTCGGCGACATCGTCGAGGCCGGCACCGGCGAGTTCCACCGCACGAAGCTGGAGGAACGTGCACCACAACGCGAGGCTGTGGGCATAGGCCCGCACCGTGTTCGGAGAGCGCTCAATCGCTGCGAGGTGCGCCAGATAACGCTCCACGTCCCCGACGACGACGAGGTCCTCGTCCACTACCGTCCACGACTCTGCGCCGGTGACCGGCATCAGCATCCGCTGCGCCCGCAACCCGCCCACCACCCTCCAGGCACGTAGAACCGAGAGGGGATGACCGATTTATACCCGCCAACAGCAGTCAGGTGGGGGACGTCAGCGACACGCTCCAGAGAACGTGTCCCCGACACCATCCCAAACCGCCGTGATGAACATCAGCGACAGGCAGCAAGGCACTCCAGATAATGAA
>JADGHC010000761.1 GCA_019689655.1 Microbispora sp. | reverse complement strand
TCGGGCCGGGTGGTGGCCCGCGCCGAGGGGTGGGGCGCCTGTCACGCCGCCGCGTCCGCCGAGTCCTGATCCCGCCGCGCCGCTGCCGCGGGCGGGCGGCGTATGCGCGTGGACACTTGGCGTGAGGGTCGAATGCGTGTTCTACTGAGTTCCATGCGTCGCGACGCCACTTCCCGGGACCATGCCGCCCCCCGGTCCCTCGGGCAGCAGACGGCGCGGGAGCCCGGGCAGTCCGAGCAGCAGGCGCTCGTCGGCGAGGGACCCGCCCGCCCCCGCATCGAGCGGCGGGCCGTCACCCGCGTCTTCGACGGCATCACCTGCTACGAGGTGCCCGCACGGGCGGCGCTGGAGCGGGTGCCCGAGGCCGCCGAGCTGCCCTTCACCTGGGGGGTGAGCCCCTACCGCGGCTGTACGGCGGGCTGTGGGTACTGCACCGCCCGGCGCGGCCATCGCCACCTGGGCCTGGACCCCGGTGCCGACTTCGCCACGAAGATCGTGGTCAAGGCCGATCTGGCCCGGCGGCTGCGGCGCGAGCTGGACTCCCCCCGCTGGGGCGGGGAGCCGGTCGCGCTGGGCTTGACCGGCGACTGCTACCAGCAGGTCGAGGACGTCTACCGGCTGATGCCCGGCGTCATCCGGGCGCTCGCCGACGCGGCCAACCCGTTCACGGTGCTCACCAAGAGCCCTCTCGTTCTGCGCGATCTGGCGCTGTTACGCGAGGCCGCGAAGGTGACCCAGGTCAGTGCCCTGGTGTCGGTCGGCTTCGTGGACGATCGCGTACGGCGCGCGGTGGAGCCGGGTGCCGCGACGCCGCAGCGGCGTCTGGAGATCTGCGCGGCGCTGAACGAGGCCGGTATTCCCTGCGGGGTGCTGATGGCGCCGATCCTGCCGTTGATCACCGATTCCACCGATCACCTGCTGGCGACCGTACGGCGGGCGGCCGAGGCGGGCGCGGTCAGCGTGACGCCCGTGGTGCTGCGCCTGCCCCCGGGCACCCGGGAGTGGTACATGGGCTGGCTGGAGCGCGAGTATCCCGGTCTGGTGCCGCGCTACCGGGCGCTGTACGGCGAGGGCCAGGTCGCCGAGGACGGCTACCGGCGGCGGATCGCCGAGCAGGTGCGGGCCCTCGCCGAGACCTACGGCATCGGCAGGGACGTGCGCCGCTGGCGGCGCCGCCGCTCCCCCGCCCGCCAGCTCGCCCTCGTCTGACTCCGTCGGCGACCCGAGCCGGGCGACCCGAGCGGGGTGATCCGAGCGGGGTGATCCGAGCCGCCACGTGTCCCGTACCGTCCGGGCCGTTCGGGGAACCCGGAGCGTTCGCGGGCCGGGATCCCACCCGGGCCGGGCGGACCCCGCCCTCCCGTCTCGGCCGCCGTCACGCCGGCTGACCGCCACGGCGGGGGCCTGCCGCGCCGGGTTCGGCTCACGGCAGACCCAGACCGCGGCAGACCCAGACCGGCAGGGCCGGATCGGCAGGCCGTTTCGCGGCCCGGAGGCACGGCGCACGCGCGGAGCCGATTCCGGCGGCGACTCACTCCGGCTCCGGCAGGTCCATCGCCGCGAGCTTGGCCGGGTCGGCCACGATCGTGATGCCGGTAATCCGGCCGTCGACGATGGTGAAGGCCATGACCGACAGCGGTGTGCCGTCCTCGCGCCACACCGCGTACCCGGGGAGGCCGTTGGCGAGCACCGCCCGGCCTCGTACGGCGGCGCCCGCGGCCATGCGGCTCCGCGCGCCCGCGGCGACCTTGGTGGCGCCGAGGACGACGACCACACCGGTGGGGATGTCGGCGGTCAGCTTCACGTCGGGGTGGAGCACGCGCAGCAGCCCCTCGAAGTCGCCGCTGCGCGCCGCGGAAAGGAACGCCTGGACCACCTCGCGCTGCTCCCGTCCGGCGGCCGCCGGGGGTTCGGCCGCCTGCACCTTCTTGCGGGCGCGGCTGGCGAGCATCTTGGCGGCTGCGGTGGACTTGCCGAGGATCTTGCCGATCTCGTCGAACGAGACCGCGAACAGGTCGTGCAGCACGAACGCCAGCCGCTCGCTCGGCCCGAGCGACTCCAGGACGACGAGGAGCGCGAGCCCCACCGAGTCGGCGAGCGCCGCGTCCTCCTCGGGCGCCGGCTCGTCGGCGGCCGTCACGACGAACTCGGGCAGCCGGTCGCCGTAGGACGCCTCGGGGCGGGTCTGACGCGATCGCAGGACGTCGAGGCTGATCCGGCCGACCACGGTGGTCAGCCAGCCGGCGAAGTTGTCGATTGTCGCCGCGTCCTGGCGGGACAGCCGCAGCCATG
>JADGHC010000760.1 GCA_019689655.1 Microbispora sp. | reverse complement strand
CATGAAACGCCGCGACGCGCTGGTGAAGGAGCTCGAGTCCGGCGAATGCCTGTCGGCCCGCGAGCTCGCCTCGCGCCTCGGGGTCAGCAAGAGCACGGTCGTGCGCGACGTGGCGAAGCTCCGGGAGGCCGGTGTCCCGATCCGGCTCGACCAGGGTGGGTACGCGCTCGCGGGCCCCGACGCGGTGAAGCGCGCCATCGACAGGGCGCTGCGCGGGCGGCGCGTGCTGCGCCTGGAGTACGTCGACGGCAAGGGCGTGCCCACCGTCAGGGATGTCGAGCCGAGCATCTGCATCGGCGGGCGGGGCGGGCACTGGTATCTGGTGGCCTGGTGCCGGCTCCGCGACGACGTGCGCGTCTTCCGGCTCGGCCGGATTGCGCGGGCCGAGGTCTTGGACGAGCGTTTCCCCGAGCCGGGCCGCGACCGCCTGGCCGCGTTCGCCGAGGCCGTCGGCGGCTGAGCGCGTCGTCTGCCCGCGTCGCGATGGTCGGCGTGCCGTGGCCGGCGTGGCAGCGCCCCGACCGGCAGGTACGGCACCGTCACCTCGGCGGCATCTGCGGGCGGGCTCCCCGGGTCGTGTGAACGTGTAGGGCACCGCTCAGTCGGCATCGCGGGGAAGACCGATCCGGGGCCGGGCGGACATGTGGGGACACCCGCGGTGACCTGCGTGGATACGGCGGAGTCGAACGCGTCAGCGAGAAATGTCGGTGGGGTGGCCTACGGTCGGAGGCGTGAACCGTACCGATCGGCTCTACGCGATAGTCGAGGACCTGCGGGCGATCTCCCCGCGCAGCCGGTCCGCGCGTGAGCTCGCCCTGCGCTTCGAGGTGAGCTCGCGGACCATCGAACGGGACATCTCCGCGCTGCAGCAGGCCGGCGTGCCCATCTACGCGGAGGTCGGGCGCAAGGGAGGCTACGCGCTCGACAAGAGCATGTCCCTGCCCCCGCTCAACTTCACCCCCGCAGAGGCCGTGGCGGTGGCGATCGCCCTCAGCCGTACAGAACAGCAGCCCTTCGCCGACGAGGCGCGCAGCGCGCTGCGCAAGCTCGTCGCCGCCATGCCCGGCCCGGCGGGGGAGCGGGCCCGGCAACTGGCCGCCCGCGTGCAGATCCTCAGCGAGGACAAGCCGGAGACCCGATACACCGGGTCGATCGGCCGGATCATCGAGCAGGCCCTGCTCAAGGGAGTCGTCCTGCGCATCCGCTACGGCGACGCGCAGGGAGTGACGACGACCAGGGAGGTGGAGCCCGGCGCGTTCGTCGGCGGGCGGAGCGGGTGGTGGTACCTGGTCGCCTGGTGCCGGCTGCGCGACGCCGTCCGGATCTTCCGGGTCGACCGGATCACCGAGGCCGTCCTCACCGAGGAGCCGGCGCCCGGCCGGCCCTTGGAGGCGTTCGGCGCCGACGTGCCGGACTTGATCGCCCGGACACCGGCGCTCGATTGATCGTCCGGAGCAACGTTTCGGGGAAACTCCGGAAACACCGACAGGGGGATGTCGCCGAAGGGCGGGAGGCTGTGGGCACGTGATGAGGGGCCGGCCAATGGTCCACCAGGCGGCCCGTCCCGGCGCCTTTCCGGCTCGTCACGCGGTGCCGCCGCCGTTCCGCCGTACGACGGGAGCGAGCGGCCGGACATTCGGACAGAGACAGACAGTTCCAGAGAGGTAGACGACGATGACTACTCCCGCCGCCCCCGCCGTCAACACGGTCGCCTGGTTCGAGATCGCGAGTGACGACCCCGACGGCGTCCAGAGGTTCTACGGCGACCTGTTCGGCTGGCGATTCCAGACCGACGAAAACTCGGCCGCCGCCGGCATGGACTACCGGCTCATCAGCTACGACGGCGACGACCGGGCGCGCGGCGGCGTGTTCGGCACGGGTGGCGACAGGCCCGGCCACGCCATCTTCATGGTCAAGGTGCGGGACGTGACCGAGACCTGCCGGAAGGTGGAAGCCCTCGGCGGCAAGGTGATCGCCAAGTTCGTGGGCAACCAGAACGGCCCCGACTTCGCCTATCTCCACGACACCTCCGGCAACCTCTTCGGCGTCTTCGCTCCCGCGGGCTCCTGACCGGCCCGGGCCGCTCCCCGGGGCCCGCCCGGCGGGGGTGGCCGGCCTCGGCCGCACCGGCACCGTGCGGGCGTGGTCCCGGGTTCGACGTCCGCGCAGCCGCGGGCCTGCCGCCCACCGTCGACGACCGCCGGACGGACCGGGCACGCGAGGGCCGTACGGTGGCCGGAAACGGCGGGGGGGGGGGCCCCCCACCCCGCCCCCCCCCCCCGCGAAATAAAAAACA
>JADGHC010000759.1 GCA_019689655.1 Microbispora sp. | reverse complement strand
GGGGGGCCCCGCGGGGGGGGGGGTGTTTTTTGTGGGGGGGGGGGGGGGGCCCCGCCCCCCCCCCCCGCTTCGTTGTGATCGCGTACGAGGAGGGGGCAGGCCAGGATGGACGAGCGCAAGCACCGGCAGGACCGCGCGGAGGTGGACGAGCTGCTGGAGCTGGCGGCCGCGATAGCGGAGGAGGCCGGCCAGATGCTCCTCGCCAAGCGGCCCGCGCGGCCGGAGGTGCTCGCCACCAAGTCGAGCCCCACCGACGTCGTCACCGCGCTCGACCGGGCCGCGGAGGAGCTGATCCGCGGCAGGATCGCCGAGGCCAGGCCGGGCGACGCGATCCTCGGCGAGGAGGGCGGCGACACCCCGGGAGAGGGCGGCGTCCGCTGGGTCGTCGACCCCATCGACGGCACGGTGAACTTCCTGTACGGCCTGCCGGACTGGGCGGTCAGCATCGCCGTCGAGGTGGGCGGCGAGATCGTCGCGGGCGCGGTGCTCAACGTGCCGCGCGGCGAGCTGTTCACCGCGTCGAAGGGCGGGGGCGCCTGGCTGAGGGGCGAGCGGCTGCGGTGCAACACCGGCGTCCCGCTGGACAAGGCCCTGGTGGCCACCGGGTTCGGCTACGCGGCCGGGCGGCGCCGGGTGCAGGCCGAGGTCCTGGCCCAGGTGCTGCCGCGGGTCAGGGACATCCGGCGGGGCGGCTCGTGCGCCGTCGATCTCTGCTCGGTCGCGGCCGGCCGGGTCGACGCCTACTACGAGCGGGGCACCAACTACTGGGACCACGCGGCGGCCGGCCTGATCGCCGTGGAGGCCGGGGCCCGCCTGGGTGGCCTGAACGGCAAGCCGGCCGGGCCGGACATGGCGCTGTGCGCCGCCCCCGGGCTGTTCGAGCAGCTGCACGACCTGCTCGTTCCCCTCGACCCCGAGCGCGACTGACGGCGACGGCCGCCGTACGCGGCCGGCATGAGACCACGGCCGCCGTCCGCGGGGGCGCAGGACGGGGTCCGGACACAGGCGAGGGGGCCCGCCGCCGGCGGGCCCCCTCGTCAGTGTCGATTGCGGTCAGCGCTTGATGGAGATGCCGTGATCCTCCGCGAGGCGGTGCAGGTCCTCGATCTCGGCGGTGAGGGTGTCGGCGAGGAAGTCGTCCCCGCTCGTGGTGGCCTCTTCAAGACCCTTGTAGGCCTGGTCGAGCCTGGCAGCGATCGTGGTCGTGAACTCGCCCATCTCACCTTCTTTCTCAGGGGGCGAAACGTGTCACGGGGGGCTCCGGCGCAGCTCCCGAGCGAGGCGCGCCCGTCCCCGGCACACGACAATGGAGGGTGTCTCGGGCCTTACCCATGTCCGGACCGACCGCAAACCTGTGAATTTCTGTGCTCTACATCACGTAGAGCGCCGGAACCGCTTACCGGCGGCTTACGTCGGTAATGACCACAATGAGGGGCCGTCGTACCAGCGAGGAGGACTTGATGCGCGTGCTTGTGGTGGAGGACGAGCGGGTGCTCGCGGACGCGATCGCCACCGGCCTCCGCCGGGAGGCGATGGCCGTGGACGTCGCCTACGACGGCGCCGCAGCCCTGGAGAAGACGAGCTACATCGACTACGACGTGATCGTGCTCGACCGCGACCTGCCCAAGGTGCACGGCGACGAGGTGCTGCGCCGCCTGGTCGCCCAGCGGTCCGCCTCGCGGGTCATCATGCTGACCGCCGCGGGCGACGTGGACGACAAGGTCGAGGGTCTGGAGCTGGGTGCCGACGACTACCTGGCCAAGCCGTTCGTGTTCATGGAGCTCGTGGCCCGGGTGCGCGCGCTCGGCCGCAGGTCCACGCCGCCGCTGCCGCCCGTCCTCGAACGCGCCGGCATCAGGCTCGACCCCGGCAGGCGCCAGGTGACGAGGGACGGCACCGAGATCCACCTCACCAAGAAGGAGTTCGCGGTGCTGGAGGAGCTGATGCGGGCCGAGGGCGCCGTCGTCAGCCAGGAGGACCTGCTCGACAAGGCCTGGGACGAGAACATCGACCCGTTCACCAACGTCGTCAGGGTGACCATGATGACGCTGCGCAAGAAGCTGGGCGATCCGCCGGTCATCGAGACCGTGCCCGGTGTCGGGTACCGGCTGTGACGGATCGCCCTGCCGCTGTCACCACCTCGGGGGAGGGGCCCTGTGACCGAACCGCATGACGCCTCCGAGAGGGGCGTGCCGCAGACGCCCCCGCCGCCCGCGGACCCCGGCGCGATCGCGGCGGGGTCCAAGACCCCGTCCGGCGCACAGCCCCCGTCCGGCGGGCAGGCTCCGTCCGGCGGGCAGGCT
>JADGHC010000090.1 GCA_019689655.1 Microbispora sp. | reverse complement strand
GCCCCGGACTGTACGGCGGGATGGTGTGGGCGGCGGTGCGGCCGAGGGTGGCGGGGTGGAACGGCGTGGATAGTGGGGCGGCATGGCTCAGGCGACGGCGCGTGCCGAGGGCGGTGGGTGAGACGGCGCTGAGGCGGCGGGGAATGGTCCAGGTGGCGGGGGATGGTTTAGGCGACGGCGCGGGCGAGGTCGGAGAGCCACCGCTCGTGGTTTGCCCGGAGCATGCGCTCCCGGTAGAAGAGCGGCAGCAGCGGGCCGGCGAGCGACTCCTCCACCGTGATCCTCGTCCGCCCGCCCTCCAATGGCTGCAGGATGTGCCGGTCCACCGCCCGGTAGCGGCCCAGGAAGGTGCCCGTCCAGGTGAGTTCTCGCTCGGGCTCGACTACGGCGAACCGTGACCGTAGGGGCACGCCGTTGAGTTTCCACCGGAAATGCGCGCCGGGACGGACGTCGCCGAGTTCGAGGATCCGGATGCGGGAGGCCCATGACGGCCACGCCCGAACGTCGGCCATGACCGCCCAGACCCGGTCGACGGGCGCGTCCACGACCAGGTGGGACGAGGAGACCAGTTGGGCGTGGGGATCGACGCGCCCACGGGCCGCGTACTCCTCGTACAAGACGGCCGAGGACGGACCGAGTAGAGCAGCGACACGGTGTCTCCAACGAGATCGGTGTTCATTGTTGAGAGCGATGCTCTCTCCATGCTCAACGGATGTCAAGAGCAGTGCTCTCGCACTGGCCGTCGCCGCCGGTGACGCCGATCGTGATGCCGTTGACATAGCCCACGCCGCCGTCCGCATAGCGGATCAGCCACGAGGGCCGGCGCCTCGCCGTACTTCGATGCTGAGACGTACGGGATCTACCGGTACGCCGAGGCCATCTGGGCCGCCGGTGTCGTGGAGAACCAGTTGACGGGGTGCGACCGGGCGACGGCCCGGGGGTGCCGTAACGCGACCGCGGGCCCCCGAGTCGCCGTACGGCGATCGCCCGGGAAAACGGACGGCGCTCCCGCCGGGCCGTACGGACCGGGGGAGCGCCGTGGACGACGGACGGACTATCCCTGCAGGGCGTCCTGGCCCGCCGACGGGGAGGGCGAGGCGGAGGCCGACGCCGAGCCGGCGGGCAGCGCGCTGCCGCGCTTCCACTGGTTCCAGCTCAGCTGCCAAAAGCCCCAGCCGTTGCGCCAGTCGAGCTTGCGCTTGGTACCGGTGATCTTGATGACGTCACCGCGCTGGCTGATCGTGTAGAACCACTTGGCCCCGGCCGGCGTGGCGCGCACGCATCCGTGGCTCTGGTTCGACTTGCCCAGGAACTGGTAGTCGCCCGCGCTCTCGTGGACGTACTCGCCGCTGTCGGAGATGCGCACCGCCCAGGGGATCTCCAGCTTGTAGTACAGCGGGTCCTTGGGGTCGGTGACGCCGAGCCAGGACGAGGTCATCGTCTCGACCCGCTTCTTGCCCATCGCGAGGTGCACGCCGCTGGTCGTGAGGTAGACGTCGACGCCGTTGCGCTTCAGGCCGCCGCGGCCCGCGCTGATGGGGATGGTCTTGGCCAGCTTCCCGTCGCGGGTGACCTTCATCACGTGCCGCTTGGTGTCGACCACCGAGATGTTGGCGGTGCCGACGGCGAAGCGGCGCGAGACGTCCTTGGCCGCCTCGTTGCCGGGGATCTGGCTCAGCCTGGCGGTGAACAGGACCTTCTGGTGCGGCTTCCAGAAGGTCTTGGTGCGGTAGATGACCTTGCGGTCGGAGACCCAGCGCCAGGCGCCCTCGACCGGCTTTTCCGCCTGGACCTGCAGTACGGATTCCACGGCGGCGCGGTTGCGGACCGGCCGGTCGAAGGTGACGATGATCGGAAAACCGACGCCGACCCGCTCGACCTTCTCACCCATTGGGGTGATGTCGGCGATGCCGAGCTTCGGCTTGCGTGCCTTGCGTGCCGTCTTGGACGCCGCGCGCGGCGCGAGCGCCGCCGCGGGCTTGACGGTGGGAGTGGCCGGAGTCTGAGTGGATGGAGCCTGAGTGGGCGTACCGGCCGCACCAGTGACTGATGCGGCGGGAGTGGTTGTGCCTCCCGCCGAGCAGGCCGTAGCAATGGCGATGGCGGCGACGCTAAGGGTGACGTGGGCCGCCCGCCTGAGGATGTTCACGGACTACTCCTCGAAGGGGGTGTTTCACGGTTTTTGCATTGACTTGGAACGTGAGACACCACTGTTTTGTGCGGACGGCTTCGTAACGATCATGTAACGGGTACGGCCTGCCGGTCGATGCATACGTTCTGCTCGCGGCGCCCGCAACCGGGTGCCCGCTCATCGGAGTGCGCATGAACAGGGCGGATGTGGCGTACGCGCCGAGGGGCCGCAGGCGGTCCGGCGCGCGTGGATGCTCAGGCGGTGGCGCCCGGGAGCCCGACTCGGTCGGGCACCTGGCGGGGCAGGTCGCGCAGCCACGCCTCCAGGTCGGCGGGCCACCAGCGGCCCGCGGACAACCCGCGCAACGTCTCTTTGACGGCGGCGGCCGTGGCGTGACTCGGCACCACCCGGGTCGGCGCGGCCCCGGCGAGCACGCCGAGCCACCAATGCCGCCGCGTAGGGGGCAAACTGTCGGGGTCGAGGACGATGTAGTAGTCGGGCAGCAGCAGCCGCTCGGCCCGCAGCGCGCCGAGCGCCGCCTCGATCGCGACTTCCAGGCCCCCGACGGGAGTCGTCCCGTCGAAGAAGCCCGTCCACGCCTCGCCGACCTCGGCCAGCGGGTCGGCGTCGTGCAGCACGTACGTCGCACTGGCCCGCGCGACGACGTCGGTCATTTCGGCGGGCGTCCGTTCCCCCCGGGTGATCGCACGGACGTTGTGCAAACCGTCGAGCCCCGCGATCACTTCGGCGGCCCGCTCCCCGGCAACCACGACCACTGTGCTGCTCAGCCGTCGCATACCGGGAAGTCTAAAAAAGCCGGGCGATATCCGTACGCGCCGGGGGGTAGAGCGATCAGGGCCGTACGAGCGACGGGAGGGGGCCGGAGTGCGGGACAGGGATCGCTGGGTGCTGATCGACGGAAAGTGGACGGCGAGCGCGAGCGAGAGGACGCTTACGGTCACCGATCCGGCGACCGGGGAGCCGGTGGGTGACTTTCCCGCCGGATGCGCCGGGGACGTCGAGCGCGCGGTCGGCTCGGCCCGCCGCGCCCAGCCCGGCTGGGCCCGTACGGCTCCCGCCGAACGGGGGGCGTGCCTGCACCGGATGGCCGGCCGGATCGAGGCCCGCGCGGACGAGCTGGCCGAGCTGGTGACCAGGGAGATGGGCAAGCCGATCGGCGACAGCCGCGGCGGTGTGGCCGCGGGGATCGGCACGCTCCGGCAGTACGCCGAGCTGGGACCGCTGCACCGGGGGCGGAGCCTGCAGGGCGGCTGGGACGCCACCGACCTGATGGTCCGCGAACCGCGCGGGGTGATCGCGGTGATCACGCCGTGGAACGATCCGGTGGCCATCGCCTGCGGGCTCGTCGGCGCGGCCGTGGTGACCGGCAACACGGTCGTGCACAAGCCCTCGGAGCGCACCCCGCACACCGGGGCGCTGCTCGCCGAACTGATGGCCGCGGAGCTGCCGCCGGGTGTGCTGACCATGGTGCCGGGGGACCGGCGCCCGGGCGAGGCCCTGGCCGCGCACCCGGGGATCGACCTCGTCGCACATGTCGGCTCGACCGCGGCGGGCCGCGAGATCGCCGCCGCGGCCGCGCGTACGGGTGCCAAGACCTTGCTGGAGAACGGCGGCAAGGACCCGCTGATCGTGGACGCGGGCGTGGACGTGAAGTGGGCCGCGGGACAGGCGGCGACCGGCTGTTTCGCCAACGCCGGGCAGATCTGCACCTCCGTCGAGCGGGTCTACGTGCACCGCGACGTCGCCGAGGAGTTCCTCGCCGCGCTCGTACGGCGGGCCGAGGAGCTGCGCATGGGACCCGGTCTGGACGAGGAGACCACGCTCGGGCCGCTGGTCGACAGGGCGCAGCGCGACGTCGTGGACCGGCACGTACGCAACGCCGTCGAGGCGGGGGCGCGGCTGCTGACCGGCGGGTACGTGCCCGAAGGCCCAGGCGCCTTCTACCCGCCGACCATCCTGGCCGGCTGCACCGAGGACATGGACGTGATGCGGGAGGAGACGTTCGGGCCCGTCGCGGCGGTGCGGGTGGTCGAGTCGTTCGACGAGGCGCTGGAGCTGGCCAGCGCGTCGAGGTACGGCCTGGCGGCCACGGTGCTCACCCCCTCGATGGCCAACGCCCAGCGTGCCTGGCGTGAGCTGCCGGTGGGCACGGTGAAGATCAACGCCGTCTTCGGCGGGGCGCCCGGGGGTGCGGCCGAGCCGCTGCGCGGCAGCGGGCATGGGTTCGGGTACGGCCCCGAGCTGCTCGACGAGATGACCCACACCAAGGTCGTCCACCTGAGCCTGCTCCCCTGAGCCTCGGGCTCGCGCCGCATACACAGGCTCGCCGCCTGCTCGGACTCCCGCCACATGCACGGGCGCCTGCTCGGGCTCGCGCCGCATGCACAGGCTCGCCGCGTACTCGGGCTTGCGCCGCACGTTCCCCTGAGCCCGCTTCGCCGCCCGCCGGGGCGCTGCCAAGAGATTGCGAGCTTTGACCCGACACTGGGCCGGGGCGCGCGATCGGCGGTGATCTGCTGCCTACCGTCTTCCTCGTACGATCCGTGACCTCGGGGGGAGAGACTCATGATCATCTGCTCGGCCGCCGCCGCCCTCGCAGCGACCCTGATCGCAGGGCCGGCCGCGCCCGCCGATCCCACGCCGTCTTCCGGCTCCTCCACGGGCGGCGCGGTACCGATCGCGGCACAGCCCGACACGGTCGTCAACGCCCCCGGGTACGGCCCCTCCGGCCCCGATTACGGTCCGGCGTACGCGCCGGTGGCCATGCCGGTCGCCGCCGGTGCCGCGCCCGCCATGGCACCCAGCGAGCCGAAGCAGGCCGTCTATCACCTCAAGAGCAAGGACGGCGTGCGGCACGACGTGGTGGTCGTCCCGATCTCGGACGACCCCACCAAGCCGATCACCCTGCCCGACTTCGGGTTCCAGAAGTTCACGGTGACCGACAAGCCGCGTATCCGTAAATCGCATTCCCCTGCGGCGAAGTCCCATCAGGCCGGCAAGCACCATCAGGCCGGCAAGCACCACCGGGGCAAGAAGCACCACGGCAAGGCCCACCGCCGCCACCGCTGACGGCGCGCGGCCCGCCGTGCGACGGCCCCTGCGATCTGGCGCTCGCGCTCACCACCGCCGGCCCGCTCCCCGTCGGCTGACGCCGTTGGGGGCGTCTCGCGGTGACGGCGGGCTGCGCGACACGGTCGAGGGCGGCGGGCTCCGCGACGCGGCCGGGGTATCGGGGTATCCCGCCGTGGCGATCCGCTCCGCCATTGGCCCGTACGCGCCCGCCGCCGGCGTGACCGGGCCCGGCGTGATCGGGCCGCCGGCCGGGCCAGGCACGGTAAGACCCGGCGCGGTCAGACCCGGTGCGGTCAGGCCCGGCGTGGTCAGGCCGGGACGGGCAGGTGGGCGGCGGCCATGCGGCGTTCGGCCTCGGCGCGGGTCGTCGCCTCCTTGACCGGACGCTGCACGAGCATCCCCACCAGCGTGGCGGCGGCCGCGCTGCCCAGCCCGATGAGCCAGCCCACCGGGCCGAGCGGCCGGCAGCCGAAGACCGCGCTGACCCCCGGCACCGTGACGATGAACCACAGGACGGCCAGGGACGCCAGCGACGCGATCACGACGAGCCTGTCCCGGCCGCCGCCCGCGAGCGTCTGCAGGAGCTGCGCGGACACGAGCGCGACCAGGCCGATGGTGTCCGCACGCCCGCGCGTGCCGGTCATGCGTCCCAAGATCCACGCCGTCGCCGCCGCCGCCGTCGTGACCGCCGCGCGCAGGTAGATGTCGTGGGTCAGCGACGCACCGAGCGACGCCTCCGGGCCCTCGGCGAGCAGCTTGTCCGGATCGGTCGAGGCGGGCGGCCGTACGGCGACCGCCAGGGCCGGCACCATGTCGGTGAGGAGGTTGACCAGCAGGAGCTGCCGTGCGTTGAGCGCGCTGCGGCCGGCCAGCAGGTCGGACCCCACGGTGAAGGCGATCTCGCCGATGTTGCCGCCGAGGAGGATGCTCAGCGAGTCGCGTACCGAGCTCCACATCGCCCTGCCCTCGACGATCGCGTCCACGATCGTCTCGATGCGGTCGTCGGTGACGACGAGGTCGGCGGCGGCCCGCGCGGCGGGCGTCGCGCGCGACCCCAGGGCGATGCCGACGTCGGCGGTGCGGATGGCGGGCGCGTCGTTCGCGCCGTCGCCGGTGACGGCGACGACCTGCCCCGCCCGGCGCAGGCAGGTGACGATCCTGGCCTTGTGCGCCGGGGTGGTCCTGGCGAAGACCGCCACGTGGGGCAGCACCTTGGTCAGCGTCTCGTCGTCCAGCGCGTCCAGCTCGGGGCCGGTCATGACGCGCTGGCCGTTCAGCGCGTTCAGCTCGACCGCGATCGCCTCGGCGGTGCTGGGGTGGTCTCCGGTGACCATGACGATCCGCACCCCCGCCCGCATGAGGCGCTTGACGCTCTCCGCGGCCGTGGACCTGACCGGGTCGGCCAGGCCGAGGAAGCCGAGGAAGCACAGCTCGTCGATGCGCGACTCGTCGAGGTCGCTCCGGTCCGACGCGGGCCGCTGCGCGACGGCGAGCACCCGGTAGCCCTGCCGGGCCAGCCGCTCCACCTCATGCTCCAGCTCCGCGCGTACGGCGTCGTCGCAGGGGATCGGACCGGTGTCGCGGTGCACGGTGGTGCAGTGGGTGAGCACGATCTCCGGTGCGCCTTTCACGCTGAGCAGGTGCCCCTGCTCGGTGCGGCCGAGTACGGCGTGGTAGCCACGGCCCGGCTCGAACGGCATCTCGTCCACGCGCTCCCAGTGCTCGAACCCTTCCTGGGGCGTGACGCCCAGCCGATGCGCGCCGTCCAGCACGGCCCGGTCGGTCGGATGGGCGATCACCCGTCCCCCGCCGGACTTGGGGCTGGCCCGGACGGCCGCGGCGAGAACCCGGCGCAATGTGGAGTCCGCCTCCTCGATCGGATGGCCCGCACGCCCGTCGGACAGATGCCGCAGCCTGATGCGGCCCTCGGTCAGCGTGCCCGTCTTGTCGAAGCACAGCACGTTGACCCGGCCCAGGGCCTCGATGGTGGACGGGTTGCGCACCAGGGCCGCGTGCCTGGACAGCCGGCGCGCCGCCGCCAGCTCCGCAATCGTGGCGACGAACGGGAGCCCTTCGGGCACGGCGGCGACCGTCAGGCTGACGGCGGGCGTGAGCGCCGCGGCCAGCGACCGTCCGCGCAGCAGGTCGAGGAGCAGCAGTACCACCCCGGAGGCGATGGAGAGCGGCAGGATGCGCCGGCTCAGCTCCCGCAGGCGCAACTCCACGCCGGTGGGCGGGCCCGGCTCCCCCGCGAGCTTGGCGCTGCGCCCCGACTCGGTCGTGTCGCCGGTCGCGACGACCACCGCCCGCCCGCTGCCCGCCGCGATCGACGTTCCCTGGTAGACCATCGAGCTGCGGTCCGCGATGGCCGCCGCCACGGTCGGCGCGGCCGTCTTGGCGACGAGCTGGGACTCGCCGGTGAGCGTGGACTCGTCCACCTCCAGCCCGACTGCCTTGATCACGCGGGCGTCGGCGGGCACGGCGTCCCCGGCCCGCAGCTCGATGACGTCGCCCGGCGCGAGCCCGTCCTGCGTCGTCTCGACGATCCCCTCGGGGCGGCGCAGCCGTACGAGGACCTCGGTCGCCTTGGTCAGGCGGTGCAGCGCGCGGTCGGCCTTGACCCGCTGCACGCCGCCGAGGAACGCGTTGATGACCATGACGCCGCTGATCAGCACGGCGTCGAGGGCCGAGCCGACGAGGGCCGATATCCCCGCGCCGGTGGCCAGGGCGGGCGTAAGCGGGTTGGCCAGCTCCTCCACCGTCGCCCTGGCCAGCGACGGCGGGGCCTGCGCCTCCTCGGGCGCGGCCTCCGTACGGCGCCTGCCCGCCTCCTGCTCGTCGATGCCGTCGGGGGTGGAACGCAGCCGGGACAGCGCCTCTTCCGCCGACATGGCGTGCCACGGCGTGGTGTCGGCGCGGGGCGGGGTGCCGGTCCGGCCTGCGTTGCGGCCGTCCCACTCGCCGAGCACGATGGCGGCCAGCGAGACGGCGGCGCTGGCGAGCTGCGCCCGGCGCAAAGCGGTGCCGGCCGGGCCCGCGACGGCCAGCAGGGTGCCGGCGACCGCGCCGGCCGCGCCGAGCCGTACGGCGTTCTCACTGTTGCCGCGCGCCCGGGGCAGGCAGCGCAGGAACAGGTGGACGCCGTGCAGCTCACCGGCGATGTCGGCGTCCCACGGCACCATGTGCCCGGGCTCGACCGCCGTGGGATCGATCACGCCGACGCCGATGTCGGCCTGGGCGAGCGCGTGCCAGGCGCACCGGGAGACCACGACCACGCAGTGGCCCTCGGCCTGCAGGTCGTACACCCGCTCGGCCAGCTCGCGGTCGCCGGGCAGCGTCCGGCCGATCGCCAGGCGCTGCGCCAGGCCCTCGTCGCCGCCCGCGAGGAGAACCGTGCCGGCCGCCTTGGCCGCGCCGACGATGGGTGCGGCCAGGGCGTCGATCTCCGGGGCGAGCCCGGCGACGGCGACCCGGGTGCCGTCCCTGGACACCTCCACCGCCCGCAGCCCGCGTGACCGCCAGAGGGCCTTATCAGCGACCAGGTCGCCGGGGTCCGGCAGCGGCCGCACCGACCAGCCCTCCGCCGTACGGGCGCGGCCGGGGTCGGAGAAGTCGATGAGGGAGTAGAGCCGGGCGTACAGCTCGTCGGTGTCCTGCCCCTCCAGCAGCGGCTCGACGCGGTCGATCGTCCACGAGCCGGTGGTCAGCGCGTCGGCGTGCAGCACGATCGTGTCGACCCGGTCCATCTTGCGCAGGCACTCGGCGTCGAAGACGACGGTGTCGTGCTCGCCGAGCGCCCGGCTGATCGCGCCCGCGAACGCGTCCCGGCCGAGGTCGGCGACCCTCGGAGTGGCGGAGACGAGAACGGACACGGCCCGCTCGCCATGCGTGAACACCCTGGTCACGGCGTACGCGGCGGCGCTGATCGGGGCGACCACGTCGGCGTAGCGCTCGATCGGGCCGTGCGGCAGGTGCGTCGGGCGCCGCCGGGTCTCGGCCCTCACGTGGTGGTAGGACCCCGGCCGGGCGGCCAGCCGCTCCTCCAGCCGCTCCCAGGAGTACCGGCAGGCCCTGGTCTCCACGTAGCGGCCCACGTTCGCGACGGCCTGCACGAACAGCGCGGTGGGGCGGAGCGTGAGGACCTGGGTGACGAGGTAGGCGGTGGTGAAGAGGGCGTCGGTCGGACGGCGCCCCAGCCGGTGGTCGAGCTGCTCCCGGATCGCGGGCGTGGCGTCGGCCAGTTGCAGCAACGCGGGTACGGCCGCCGGGAGCTGGGGGGCCCGGATCGCCTTCCCCAGGAAGATCAGCCCGATCCCGGCGACTCCGGCCGCCAGCCGTACGGTGGACAGCAGGTGCTCCTCCACGAGGCGGACGGGGCTCTCGTGGGCGTGCTTCTCCTGCTCGTCGAGTTCGACGGTGATGGCGAGCAACCGGTCCTGGTCCACTCGTTCGGGGTCGCAGGCGACGAAGACGGAGCCGATGCGCCCGTTGACCTCCGCACGCTCCACCCCGGGGACGTCCTCAAGCCGCTTCTCCAGCAGCTCGGCCGCGTCCTCCGAGCCCGGCCGGCCGATGCCCCGCAGGTGGATGCGCAGCCCGCCCGGGCAGTGGTGCACGCTACGGGGGGACGGGAACAGATCTCGGAGCGGTTCGGGCACCACACCGCGCAGCAGGGACGCGGACGTCGTCAGCACCTGGGTGAAGATCATTCGGTTCTCCAGCAGACGAAAGCCCGGACGCGGGGCCCGGGCGGGAGCGGGTGGCCGCGGGTCAGCCGGTGCGGCTGGGTCGCCTCGTCATCGCGGCGGGACCGCGCGCGGGTCGCGCGCGCCGCCTGCGGGTGCTCGCCGACATCGGCGGCGGGTCGCCGGAGCGCCCGGACACAGCTCATCACCCCTCCTCGCGAGAGTCGGGGGGAACTCACGGCTGGATTCCGCCTGAACCCGTACGAAAGCTCAGACGCTGGTCATAACGGTCGCGGGACCGTCCTGGGATACCTTTCCTCCATCCGGAGCAGGAGAAACGCGAGACGCAGGAAACACCAGAGGCGGCAGAAGCGCCGGGCGGCCCACGTCGGGCCGGGGACTCACCCGATGGTGAAACCCGGCCAATCGAGCGTGGTGAGCAGCTTGCGCAGCGCGGGGTTCGCATTGCGCAGCCGGATCGGCCGGCCCAGCGGCATGTCTGCCAGCATGGCCAGGGCGCGCAGGCCGTGGAGGTCGATGAACCGGAGCTGCGCGACGTCCGCGATTCCCGTCCCCGGCCTCGTCCACTCCTTGTACAGGGCGTCGGCGACGGCGTCGCCGTTGGTGACGTCGATCTCGCCGATCAGCCGTACGGCGCCGTCTCCGCAGGCGCGTACGGCCATGTGCTTGTCGAGGTAGAGCAGATCGTCGTCGTGCGGGGCGGGTTCGACTGACCCGTTGCCGGTCATCATGGCGATGCCGCCTTCCTGTAGAGGGGCAGCCACTTCCGAGCATCGTCGTCGCCGCTCACGGATGTCAACCAGGCGGGGCGACCGGGAGCCCGCCGGCCGGTCACCGCCCCGCCGTCCGAGGGCCCGTCACGCGCTTCCGGCCGTACGGCGAGCGCTCACGTTATACGGCGAGGACGGTGACCTGATCTCCGGTTGGCGTACGGACCCCGTCTCAGGGTTTGCGCGCGACGCCGCCGACGAACGTGTGGTAGGTGATCCCGCGCTCGACGACCTCGTCGGGATCGGGCCGCCACTCGGCAAGCGGCACCAGGCCGGGATCGAGGAGCTCCAGGTCGCCGAAGTACGCCATGATCTCGTCGCGGGTGCGCCACCGGCCCGTGCCCAGGTGCTCGTTGAACAGCTTTTCGGCGGCGGTGGCCTGCGCCGACACCTCGGGCATGCTCGGCCCGGGGTTGTGGAAGTGCGACAGCGCCACGTAGCTGCCGGAGGGCAGTGCCGCGCGGAGGCGGGCGGCGATCGCCTCGGGCTCCTCGTCGTCGTTCAGGTGGTGGAGGATCCCGAACAGCAGCAGGCCCACGGGCTGCTCGAAGTCGATGAGCGCACTCACCGCGGGGTTGTCGATGATGGCCTCGGGGGTGCGGATGTCGGCCTCGATGACCGTGGTGCTGCCATTCCTCGCCAGCAGCGCCCGGCCGTGCACCAGGACGATGGGGTCGTTGTCGACGTAGACGACCCGCGCGTCGGGGGCGACCTGCTGGGCGACCTCGTGCACGTTTCCCTGGGTGGGCAGGCCGGAGCCGATGTCGAGGAACTGCCGGACGCCCGCCTCGCCCGCAAGGTGGCGGACCACCCTCCGGAGGAACGCGCGGTTGGCCCTGGCCGCGGCCGGGGCGTCGGGGGCGATCTTCAACGCGGCCTGCGCCACTTCGCGGTCGACGGCGAAGTTGTCCTTGCCGCCCAGCATGAAGTCGTAGACCCGCGAAATGCTGGGCTTGCTCGTGTCGATTGCGGCGCTCGCCCGGTCCTGCGGGGTGTCGCCCGCGTTCTGGTCGTTGTCGGTCATGATCCCCTCGCCGTACCGGTTCAGATCGCGATCATGGTATGCCTCGCCCGGCGCCGGGAGAAGGACGTCTGCGATAAGTGGCGCGAAAAGCACGGCCAACGGTCGAGCCCGGGCGCATCGCGGAGGCGCATCCCGGTCCGCCGAGGGCGGCGGCGGTCCGAGGCCGGCCGCCTCCTCATCGCCGAGGCGATCGGCGAACCGGACGAGCCGCCACAGGGGTGCTCCCGGGCATCTGCCGCGATCGGTCGCCGGCGATCGGCGGTTCAGACGCGATGGCTTAGACGCTGACGCCGACCCCGCCGCGCGTCTGCGCGCCGTACCTCTCCAGTTCCTTCTCCAGGTCGAGCGGCTTGATCTGGGCGCGCCCCGCCACGATCTCGTCGGTGAGCAGATGGGCGGGCACCAGCCAGGAGACCTCGAACTCCAGCCCGTCCGGATCCTTCGCGTAGAGGGCCTTGGTGGTGGAGTGGTCGGACGCGCCGACCAGGGCGTTCATCTCCGTGAGCTTGGTCGCGATGCGGTGCAGCTCGGCGAGCGTGTCGACCTCCCACGCCAGGTGGTAGAGGCCGACGGTCGAACGTCCCGCGGGCGACGGCCCCGCCTGCTCACCGATCTGGAACAGCCCGAGGTCGTGGTCGTTCGACGAGCCCTCGGCCTGCAGGAACGCCGCGCCGGGGAACGCCATCACGACGCGGAAGCCGAGGGCCTCCTGGTAGAAGGCCACGCTGCGGGAGACGTCCCGCACGTACAGCACGGCATGGTTGAGTCGCTGGACCGGCATGACGCCCTCCTAAAACTTGAACGCTCAAGTAATAGTACCTCGCGGGTTCCCGGAAACTGTCGGTGGCAGGTCGTACGGTGGCCAACGGCACAGCCGCCTGCCCGCGCTTCGTACGGCGACGGCGGGTGGTCCGGTAACGGTGCCGGCGACGAGGGCCGGCGGAGGGGGTCGTAATGATCGTGGACAGGGCGTCGCGGGAGTACGAGGACAACAAGGTCCTGTTCCGGGCGGTGCACGAGGTCGCGGTCCGTCACGCCGGTGCGCCCTACCAGCAGGTGATGTCGGCGCTGACCGCCGGCCTGCCCAGCACGCCCAGGCTGGCCCCCGACGAGCTGCGGCGCATCGCCGAGGAGATCAGCCTCGGCCGCGATCCCTCGGGCTTGTGAGCCCGGTGCGTGCCGTCACGGCGGGGTTCGCGTGAACCTCGCCGCGTTCCGGGTCGGCCCGCCGACCGAGGGGCGGGCCGAACGGTCATCGGGGCGGCCGATGGGATCTGCGCGCACGGCGTGACCGGACCCGAACAAGATCGCCGCAGGTCATTACGGGTTCTCGGCGTCCCGCCGGGCGTGCGCGTCTCATGTAGTCCGAGATGCCCGCCTGGCATGCGGTCCGCGGTGCTCGGGTTGCGTGCCGTCCGCGGTGCCGTGCATTGTGCGACATACGCGCGTTGCGTGCGGTCCGCGAGGCTCAGGTCGCGTGCGGTCTGCGATGTCACGCGTTGTCCGGGCATGCGCGCGTCGCATGCTGCCCGCGATGCTCGGGTTGCGTGCGGTCCGAGATGCTCGCGTCGCGTGGTCTGCGATGCCGCCGCTGTCCGGGATCAGGTGTGCAGGAGGGCGGCGGGGTCGGCCATGACCTGCTCGATCACCTGGCCGGCCGCGCCGAGGGCGGCCGCCTCGGCCCCGAGTCGGGAGACGACCACGGGCGGCACGGTGCTTCGCATCTGGCCGAGGCGGGCCTTCAGCGTGTCCGCGACCGTGTGACCGATCCAGGGGAACAGCGGCGCGTAGATGCCCCCGAGGACGATCGCGTCGGGATCAACGAGGTTGACCGCCGAC
Organism: Microbispora sp.; assembly: GCA_019689655.1. Taxonomy (GTDB): domain Bacteria; phylum Actinomycetota; class Actinomycetes; order Streptosporangiales; family Streptosporangiaceae; genus Microbispora. Next base: position 1,582 of record JADGHC010000090.1, on the reverse strand, counting down.
GACAGGGCCACGCCGAGCGCCCAGGCCGCCCGCTCACAGGCGGCGCGGGCCGTCTCGTCGCCCTCCCGCAGCCGGGAGAGCATCCACGACACGCCCTCCTGCGTGGGAAGGAGCGTCCCGGTCGAGGGCGGTGCCGACGACCCGGCCGATGCCCGGATCGTGCGGCCGGGGGGCGTCGGTCTCTCATCGCCCGTCATGCCGGCAATGGTGCGGCCCGTGTCCGCGCGCTCGGTGCCGTCACGCCGCCCATCGATCGGCACGTCCGGGACGCGGTCGCCTGCCGTGCCGGGCGCAGCCGCGCGGGCCTCGTCGGCCGCCGTGTCCGCGGCGCGCCGCGCGCCGGCGGTGTCCACATCGCCGGGCGTTCCGCCGCCGTCGCGCGGCATGGTGCCCTTGTGCGGCGCGCCGGGGATGGCCGCGTGGGGTTCGCCGGCCGCCGTGTCCACGGCGCGCCGCGTGTCGGTCTCCACACCGCCGCCGTCGCGCGGCCCGGCGGCGGGGGCAGCGGCCGGGCGTGCGCCTGCCCCGCCGCGGGCGGCCGTCAGGAGGGCGTCCTGACCGGCGTACTGCTCCAGGCAGCCACGGCTGCCGCAGCGGCACGGCGGGCCGTCGGGAGAGACGACGACGTGCCCGAGTTCGCCGGCGAAGCCGTGCGCGCCCCGGAAGAGCCTGCCGCGCACCACGAGGCCGGCTCCGATGCCGATCTCTCCCGATACGTGCAGGAAGTCGGGCAGTCCGGACCCGAACCACAGCTCGCCGAGCGCGGCCAGGTTGGCCTCGTTCTCCACGCGTACGGGGAACGGAAACCGCAGGAGCGAGGCGAGCGGCACGTCGCGCCAGCCGAGGTTCGGCGCGTTGTGGACTACCCCGCTGGCCATGTCCACGGGACCCGGTACGGCCAGCACGCCGCCGACCACCCGCAGGCCGTTCTCCACAGCTTCGTCCACAGCCGAAGCCGCCAAATCCCCAAGTCGCGCGATGACATCCACAGGCGGCGCGGCCCGATTGTCCACAGCCTGTGTACGGCGCAGCCGTACCCTCCGGGCGAGATCCACAACGCACACCGCGAGATAGTCGACGTTGATCTCCAACCCGAGGGCGGCGACCCGCTGCCCGCTGACCCGGATCTCGACCCCGGGCCTGCCGCGTTCGCCATCGCGTACGGCCCCGGTCTCCACCACGAGCCCGCCCTCGATGAGGTCACCGACGAGCTTGGACACGGTCGTCTTGGTCAGACCGGTCAACTCGGCGAGGGCGGCGCGCGTCACCGATCCCCGGGCACCGACCGTGCCGAGGACGAGCGCCAGGTTGCGGGCGCGCATCGCGTCATGCCGCACTGCCCGTGTCATCGCGTTTTCCACACGCGCTCCGCCCCGCGCCCCGCCGGTCGCGTCGCCGCTCGCTTCGCCCCGCGCCCCGCCGGTCGCGTCGTCGCGCTCACCACGCGCGCCCCGCGCCGCGCCTCACCGGTGGCGTCATCGCTCGCTCCGCGCCACGCCCTGCCGGTCGCGTCATCGCACCCTCCATGCGCCTCACGCCGTACGGCCCGCGCCGTCACATTGTCCACAGCCGGGGCGTGAGA
>JADGHC010000089.1 GCA_019689655.1 Microbispora sp. | reverse complement strand
GCCGCGCCCCTGCCGTCCCCGCTCAAGATCGCGCTGGCCCGCGCGGCCGTCGAGACGAAGGTGCTCTTCCGGGAGCGGGACGCCGTCGTCTTCACCTTCGCCCTGCCGATCGTGTTCCTGGTGCTGTTCGCCTCGATCTTCTCCGGCAGCGCAGAGGGGACCGGCGTCACCGTCGCCCAGCTCTACACCGCGGGTCTGATCGGCTCGGGCGTCATGGGGACGGGATTTCAGAACCTCGGCATCGGCATCGCGGGCGACCGGGATGACGGCACGCTGAAGCGGCTCGCCGGGCTGCCGATGCCGCGGGCGGCGTACTTCATCGGCAAGATCGCCAGTGTGCTGGTGATGACGCTGCTGCAGGTGGCGCTCCTGCTCGCCATCGCCGTGCTGTTCTACGGCCTGGAGCTGCCCACCGAGGTGTCGGCCTGGGCCGCGTTCGCCTGGGTGTTCGTGCTCGGCGTGTCGGCCGCCGCCGTGCTCGGCATCGCCGTCAGCAGCCTGCCCCGCTCCGGCAGGAGCGCGACCGCGGTGATCAGCCTGCCGTTCGTGGTGCTGCAGTTCGTCTCCGGGGTCTTCATCCCGATCACGCAGCTGCCCGACTGGCTGATCAACGCCGCCTCGATCTTCCCCTTGAAGTGGATGTGCCAGGGGTTCCGGTACGTGTTCCTGGGCGACCCGGGGGCCTCCCTGGAGCTGACCGGGTCGTACGAGCTGGGCAAGGTGGCCCTGGTCCTGGCCGCCTGGCTGGCCGGCGGTCTCGTGCTGTGCGTGACGACGTTCCGCTGGAAGGGGCGGCGGGACGGGTAAGCCCCGGCCGGGATACGGCGCCGGCGGGATCGAGAAGACCTCGCCGGTGCTGCGCGACCGCGCGGCGGCCGATCTCGAGGAGACGGCCGCCGCCCTGACCGCCCCGGCCTTCTTCGCAGCGGGCAGCGCGCCGCCCGCCCCAGGCGTGCCGGCGGGCACGCCAATCGGCTGCGCCGACGAGCAGGAGATCGGCGGGCGTGGGGTCGCCGAACGGACGACGCGGGCGGCGGCGCGGGCCCAGTGCGGCCCCGCCGGCCCCGCCCGCCACGTCGGCCACGTCGGGCATATGGGGGGCGCCGCCCCATGCGCGCGACGCTCGCCGTCGCCGTGTGACGGCCGATCCCCTCGCGCACGGACTGCTGTAATTGCCGATGCAATTGCAGCAACACTCGCCTATACCAATTGGTAAGCGTGCTGACCCCTTGACGGACTTGTCAAGCTATTGAGCGTCTTTGGCATAGCCACACACATGCCCATTACTCAGCACTTCCACAAAAAGGATCTTGCGTTCATAATGGGGAGTTCTGGGGGGACCATGACAGAGTGAGGTGAAAAGTGGCGGGACGGGACTATCGGGGGATGTCGGCTGCCGAAAGGCTTGCAGACAGGAGGGAACGGCTCATATCTGCCGCATACACTTTGTTCGCCCAGCCCGGCTTCCACGCAACCACCATCGAGAAGCTGTGCGCGACCGCGCGCATCTCCAATCGCGCCTTCTACGAATGTTTCTCCAGTCGTGAAGACCTGATGCGCGCCGTTTACGAGCGGTGCATCGACGAGACTCTGGCGGCGGTCACCAAGGCCATCGATAAGGCTCCGCCCACGCTGGACGACCAGATCGCCGCCGGCATCGCCGAATACATCCGTTTCGTCACCAAGGACGTACGGCGTGCCCGTCTGATGCACCTGGAGGTGCGGCGGGCCGGCAACGTGCTCAACGCCGCCCGTCAGCGGGCGGTGGCGTCGTTCACGAAGGTCATCGAGTCCTCGGTGCGGAGCGCGGACCGCACGCCCCCCTTCGACCTGCACCTGCTGACGCTCGGGCTTGTCGGCGCCATCACCGAGTTACTCATCGAATGGGTGGTGAGCGAGCCGTCCCCGCCCACGGACCAGCTCGTCGAGACCTGCGTGTACATCTTCCGCCGCACCTTCGCCTCCGAGGGCGCCCTGGTGACCAGCTCGCACTGATCCGGAGGGCAACGGCCCCGACGACGCCTCAGATCCAGCCCATCTCCCGGGCGGTCCTGATCGCCGCGATCCGGTTCCCCGCGCCCAGTTTGGTGATCGCGTTGGACAGGTAGTTGCGTACGGTCCCCTCGGTCAGGTGGAGCGTCGCGGCGATCGTGGCCACCGGGGCACCCTCGGCCGCCAGCGCGAGAACGTCGCGCTCCCGTTCGGTTAGCGGGCATTCTCCCGCCGCCATGGCCGCCCCCGCCAGCTCCGGGTCGAGGTACCGGCTCCCCGCGTGCACCTTCCTGATCGCCGCCGCGAGTTCCTCGGCCGGCGCGTCCTTGGGGATGAAGCCGCGCACTCCGGCCGCGAGGGCACGCCGCAGATATCCGGGGCGGGCGAAACTGGTCAGGATCAGCATGGCCCGTCCGGGAAGGCTCTCCGCCACCGACAACCCGTCCATGCCCGGCATCTCGACGTCCAGCACGATCACGTCCGGATCGTGCTCCCGTACCGCCTCGGCGACCTCGTCCCCGCGCCCCACCTGGGCCACGACCTCGATGTCCGGTTCGAGCCCGAGGAGCGTCGCGATCGCCACCCGGATCAGCCGCTCGTCGTCGGCGAGCAGAACCCGGATCATGCTTCCGCCCCGGCCCGCTCACCGGGCTCTGCGGGCGCGGTGGACCGTACGGCGGGCACGCGCTCGGCGGGCCGGGCCTCCCCGCGGGATCGGGTGACGGGCAGCGGGGCGACCGCGCGCAGCACGAACTCCCCCGATCCGGTGGGCCGCGCGGTCAGGGTCCCGCCGATCTCCGCCATGCGCTCGGTCAGCCCGGCCAGGCCGTTGCCCGCGCCGCCGGCCGTGTCCCCGGAGGGGGCCGTGGCCACCCCGTCGTTGCGCACCTCGAGCACCGCCTCCTCATCGGAATGCCGCAGGAAGATGTCACACCGGGAGGCGGTGCTGTGCCGCAGCACGTTCGTGACCGCCTCGCGGACCACCCAGGCGAACACCGGGGCGACGCCGTCGGGCACCTCACGGTACGGCAGATGCAGGTGGCAGCTCACTCCCGCGGCCTGCAGCACTCCGCGCACCGCGCCCAGCTCCGTGGTGAGGTCGAGCCTGCGATAGCCGCTGACGGCCTCGCGCACCTCGCGCAGCGCCGTACGGGCCAGGCCCCGCACGGCGCTCATCTCCTCCCTCGCCGCATCCACGTCGGCGGCGCTCAGCCGGACGGCGACCTCGCTCTTGACGGCGATGGCCGAGAGCCGGTGGCCCACCAGATCGTGCAGGTCGCGGGCGAAGCGCAGCCGCTCCTCCGCCACCGCCAGCCGCGCCCGCGCCTCCCGGCCGGCGTGCGCCTCCTCGGCGAGCCGCCAGATCCACACCCACAGCCGATTGGCCCAGGCGAACAGAGCGCTGTAGAAGACGACCGCGACGACCGTCCCGGCGACCAGGCCGATCATCATGGGACCGGTCATGGCGGCGCCGGACGCAGACGGCAGCCCGGGGATATCCGCGTTCCGCACCGCCAGCACGACGAGCGGGGTCATGACGACGACCGTGCCGGCGACGATCGCGAACGCCCTCCTCCTGGACACCCCCAAAGTGGCCACGGACAACCACACGAACGGCATGAGCCCCCACGTCGCCGACTGGGCGCCGGCGACGACCGCGAGTGCCAGCGAGACGCCCCCGGCGGCCACGACGGCCCCCAGGGCATAGCGGCGGTCGAAAACCGCACGGATGATGCGGACGTAGAGCCGGCCCAGCACCACCAGCCCCACACCGCAGATCAGGGCCAGGGGCCACCCCATCGTCCCGCCGGCCAGGCCGGCCGCCGTACCGGCGACGGCGAAGAACGCCATGAAACCGAACGTGAAGTAGAGCGCCCCTTTTACGCCCCTGCGCGCCCGCTTCAGCCCGTCGTCCACCATGCAACCCGTCTGTGGGAATTCGATCTAATTTATCGAGATCCGATCACTTCGCGCAGCCGTACCCTGGCCCCGGTGCGGAGCACGGCGCGCTGGTAGATGTAGCCGGCGAAGCGCACCATCCCGGCGACGGCGGCCGCCATCACCACCGTCGAGATCACGACCTGCCAGACGGGAATGTCTGCCGCCGCGGCCCGGACGGGCATCACCATGGCCGAAAACGGCGGGACGAACGATGCGATCGTGGACACCAGGCCGGTCGGCTCCCTCGTGGCGTACGTCGCCAGGCCGTACACCACGAACATCGTCGTAGTGACCGGCGTCAGCACCGGACCGACCTCCTCCTGCCGGGAGACCAGCGACCCCAGCATGGCGGCGAGCACGGCGAAGAACGCGTAGCCGAGCACGAACCAGACCACGACCCCCGCCACGATGCCCGCCAGCCCCGGCGGGAAGTCGGCCGCCAGCCCCGAGGCGAACGCGGTGGTCAACCCTGCCGCCAGGACGACCACAAGGCTGATCAGGCCGATCGCCCCGAGTCCGATGACCTTCCCGCCGAGGAGCTGCCAGGGCCGCACCGAGGTGAGCAGGATCTCGACGATCCGGCTGCCCTTCTCCTCCGCCACGCCCATCGCCACCATCGTCGGCGTCTGGACCATCAGCATGAACAGGATCAGCACCAGCACGAACGCCACGTTCGCGCGGGTCTCCCGATAACGGGCGTCCGCGCCGATCGGCTCCATGCTCAACGGCATGATCCGCACGCCGGCGGCGCTGATCTGGGCCTCCCGGTGGGCCGACTGCAGCAGCAGGCCGAGCCGTTCGTCGAACGTCCCCTTCGACAGCACCCTGGTGTCGCCGACCAGCACGGCGTCCACGTCCTCGTCGAGCACGGCGCGCCGGGCGGCGGCCTCGTCGGCGTACTCCTTCCACTCGATCGAGGGGGCACCGCCCTCCTGCGCCGCCGGAACCCGCAACCGGTGGGAGGACACCAGGCCGACGGTGTAGGAGTCCGCCCCGCCGAGAAGTTTGGGCAGGAGCGTGATCCCCGCGATCAGCACCACCGTGACGGCGAGCCCGATGATGAACCCCTTGGTCCGCACCCGCGTCCGGATCTCACGCCCGGCCACCAGCAACACGCCGTTCACGCCACGGCCTCCTTGAAGATCTCGGCCAGCGTCGGATCCTCGACGCCGAAGTGCTCGACCCGCCCCGCCCGTACGGCGGCGTGCAGAATGCGCTGTCCCTCGTCGGTCGCGTCCGTGGCGACCAGCACCTGCCGGCCACGGCTTTCGACGGTGAGCTCACCCGGCAGCCCGTCCGCCCAGCCGGGCTCGGCGTCGGCCACGACGACCCGCAGCCGCCGCCCGGCCGAGGCCCGCAGCTCGCCGACCGGGCCGGAGGCGACCATCCGGCCGCCCGAGATGATGCCCACCGAGTCGCACAGCCGCTCCACCAGGTCGAGCTGGTGGCTGGAGAAGATCACCGGCACCCCGCCGCGGGCGCGCTCCCGCAGCACCTCGGCGAGCGCGTCGACGGCCAGCGGGTCGAGCCCGGAGAACGGCTCGTCCAGGATGAGCACGTCGGGGTCGTGCACCAGCGCCACCGCGAGCTGCACCCGCTGCTGGTTGCCGAGCGACAGCGCCTCGACCATGTCGCCGGCCCGCTCGGCGAGCCCGAGCCGCTCGATCAGCTCGTCGGCCGCCCCGCGTGCCGCGGCCGGGGAGAGCCCGTGCAGGCGACCGAAGTAGGCGATCTGGTCGGCCACCTTCATCTTCTGGTAAAGGCCGCGCTCCTCCGGCATGTAGCCGAACCGCCGCCGCCCGGCGAGATCCAGCGGGCCGCCCTTCCAGCGGACCTCCCCCTCGTCGGCTTCCAGGAGGCCCATCACGATCCGCATCGTCGTGGTCTTCCCCGCGCCGTTCGCGCCGACGAACCCGAACATCTCGCCCTGCCGTACGGTGAAGCTCACCCCGTCGAGGGCCCGTTTGGCCGCGCCGAACGTCTTGCCCAGATCCCTGATCTCCAGCATGTGGTCATGGTCTCGTCGGCCCGCCCGCGCCGTGTAGACGCCGATATCAGGGCTTCCATATGACATCTGTCAACTGGCGCCGAATCGGCACTGGATACGCTGGCGAGCATGACGCGAGCTGACAAGGACAAGCCGGTCGTACTATCCAAGATCTATACGAGGACGGGCGACGACGGCACCACCGCCCTGGGCGACATGAGCCGCACCCGCAAGACCGACCCCCGCCTGGTCGCCTACGCCGACGTGGAGGAGGCGAACGCCGCCATCGGGGTCGTCCTCGCCACCGGCGGCCTGTCAGAGGAGGTCACGGCCGTCTTGAGCAGGGTGCAAAACGAGCTGTTCGACGTCGGCGCCGACCTGTGCACCCCGGTCGTCCCCAATCCGGAGTTCCCGCCGCTGCGGGTCGAGGAGTCGTACATCGCCTGGCTTGAGGAGCAGTGCGACCGGTTCAACGCGGAGCTGAAGCCGCTGCGCAGCTTCATCCTGCCCGGCGGCGCACCGGCCACGGCCTTCCTCCACCTCGCCCGCACGATCGTACGGCGGGCCGAGCGGTCGGCCTGGGCGGCGATGGAGGCGCACGACGACGTGAACCCCCTGACGGCCAAGTATTTGAACCGGCTGTCGGACCTGATGTTCATCCTCTGCCGCGTCGCCTCCGCCGGCGACGAGATCCTCTGGAAGCCCGGCGCTACGCGCTGAAAGGCCCCGGCGCTACGCGGCGTCGAGGTGGGCGCTGGGCGGCGCGGACTCCAGCCAGGCCAGGAAACCGGTCAGCGCGTCCTCGCTCATCGCGAGCGACAGCGGACCGTGTTCGGCCGAGCAGACGACGGCCCAGTAGCCGGCCGGCCCTTCACCGGCCTCGAGCATCCTGCGGCTGGAAACGGTGAGGCCGCGCCTCGCAAGAGCGTGACGCGGCCTCAAGCCGATACCCAGGAACGGAATCCAGTGCAGCTCGCCCCCCACGTAGCGGGCGACTCCGCTCTTCCAGCCTCCACGGCCATCCCGTACCCGGCAGACGATCGTGCCCCGGGCCCGTGCCAGCACGAAGCCCCGGATGACGAGGAGCGCGGCCACGGCGAGGACGCCCGCGAGTACCACCCCAAGCGCCGCCACTGCCGCCCTCCTCCTGTCGTGTCAGACCTCTTCGCCGGCGGCCCGCAGCCGGGCAGCCGCACGCTTGGCCTGCAGCCGTGCCTCCATGTCCTCCTGGTCGGCCTCGATCGAGGCCTGAGCACGCTGCAGCGCGTCCTTGGCCCGCGCGACGTCGACCTCGGAGCCGAGCTCGGCCGCCTCCGCCAGGATCGACACGTCGTTGTTGGCGACGGAGATGAATCCGCCGTGCACCGCGGCCACGAGGTCGCCTTCGTCGCCGCGCTTGACGCGCAGCACCCCGCCCTCGACGAGGACACCGAGAACGGGAGCGTGGTTCGGCATGATACCGATCTCGCCGTCCACGGTCTTGGCAATGACCATGTCGGCCTCGCCCGTCCAGATCTCACGTTCCGGCGACACGACGCCCACGCGAAGCTTTGCCACTTGTCAGCTCCTTTTCGACGGACGCCTGTACGGCCCGGCGCGGCCGTGCCGTACAGGCGTCGAAGGCGTCCTAGCGCGCGAGTTCCTTCGCCTTGGCGATGGCCTGGTCGATGCCGCCGACCATGAAGAAGGCCTGCTCGGGCAGGTGGTCGTACTCGCCGGCGCACAGGCCCTTGAACGAGGCGATGGTCTCGTCCAGCGGCACGAACTCGCCCGGCTGACCGGTGAACGCCTCGGCGGCGTACATCGGGTGGGACAGGAACCGCTCGATGCGGCGCGCCCGCTGAACGATGACCTTGTCCTCTTCGGAGAGCTCGTCGATACCCAGGATGGCGATGATGTCCTGCAGCTCCTTGTACTTCTGCAGGATCCGCTTGGTCTCCTGGGCGACCTGGTAGTGCTCCTCACCGATGATCTGCGGGTCGAGGATCCGCGAGGAGGAGTCGAGCGGGTCCACCGCGGGGTAGATGCCCTTCTCCGAGATCGGCCGGGACAACACGGTCTGCGCGTCGAGGTGCGCGAACGCGTTGTGCGGCGCCGGGTCGGTGATGTCGTCCGCGGGCACGTAGATCGCCTGCATGGAGGTGATCGAGTGACCGCGGGTGGAGGTGATGCGCTCCTGGAGCACACCCATCTCGTCGGCGAGGGTCGGCTGGTAACCCACGGCGGACGGCATACGGCCGAGCAGCGTGGAGACCTCCGAACCCGCCTGGGTGAAGCGGAAGATGTTGTCGATGAACAGCAGCACGTCCTGCTTCTGCACGTCGCGGAAGTACTCCGCCATGGTCAGAGCGGACAGCGCCACCCGCAGACGGGTGCCCGGGGGCTCGTCCATCTGGCCGAAGACCAGGGCGGTGTCCTTGAGGACGTCCGCCTCCGCCATCTCCAGCCACAGGTCGTTGCCCTCACGGGTGCGCTCGCCGACGCCCGCGAACACCGAGGTGCCCGAGAACTTCAGGGCGACGCGGCGGATCATCTCCTGGATCAGAACGGTCTTGCCGACGCCCGCACCGCCGAACAGACCGATCTTGCCGCCCTTCACGTACGGCGTGAGCAGGTCGATGACCTTGATGCCGGTGACCAGCATCTCCGTACGCGCCTCGAGCTGGTCGAACGCCGGGGCCGGGCGGTGGATCGGCCAGCGCTCGGTGACCTGGATCGACGCCTTGTCGGTGTCGAGCGGCTCGCCCAGGGCGTTCCACACGTGGCCCTTGACGGCGTCGCCGACCGGCACCGAGATCGGGGCGCCGGTGTCGGTGACCGGCGCGCCGCGGACCACGCCGTCGGTGGGCTGCATCGAGATGGCCCGGACGATGTTGTCGCCGAGGTGCTGGGCGACCTCCAGCGTCAGGGTCTTGGTCTCACCGTTCAGCTCGACGTCGACGGTGAGCGCGTTGTAGATGTCCGGCATGGCCTCGACGGGGAACTCCACGTCGACGACCGGACCGGTGACGCGGGCGACACGGCCCACGGAGGTCTCAACAGTCTGTGCGGTCATTTCACTCTTTCCCCGCTGCGGCGTCAGCCAGCGCGTTCGCGCCACCGACGATCTCGCTGATTTCCTGGGTGATCTCGGCCTGACGCGCCTGGTTCATCTGCTGGGTGAACACCCGGATGAGCTCGTTGGCGTTGTCGGTGGCCGACTTCATCGCGCGGCGCCGGGCGGCGTGCTCGGAGGCGGCCGACTGGAGCAACGCGTTGTAGATGCGCGACTCGATATAGCGCGGCAGCAGCGAGTCGAGCACGTCAGCGGCCGTCGGCTCGAACTCGTAGTACGGCGGGATGCCCTCCGGGGGCGTCTCCGTCTCCTCGACCTCGAGCGGCAGAATCCGCTTGACGATCACGTTCTGCGTCAGCATCGAGACGAACCCGGTGTAGACGACGTGGATCTCGTCGATCCCGTTATCCGCCTTGAACGCCTCGATGAGCGCGTCGGCGATCTCCTTGGCGTTGGCGTACGACGGGTTGTCGGAGAAGCCGTCCCACTCGCCGAACATCTCCCGGCCGCGGAAGCGGTGCCAGGTGAGGCCCTTGCGGCCCACCACGTACGGCTTCACGGTCAGGCCGCGCTCGACCAGGTGGGCCTTCAACGCCTCGGCCTCGCGGAGGATGTTGGCGTTGTAGCCGCCGGCGAAGCCGCGGTCGCTCGTGACGATCAGGACGCCGGCCGCGGCCGGCTGCTCCTTGGCCACCGTGAGCGGGTGGTCGATGTTCGACGTGTTCGACAGAACCGCCGAAACGGCGCGCGTGATCTCCCGCTCGTACGGCACGGCGGCCTGCATCCGCTGCTGTGCCTTCACGATGCGCGACGAGGCGATCAGCTCCTGCGCACGCGTGATCTTCGCGGTGGACCTGACCGACCTGATCCGCCGCCGCAGCTGTCGAAGCTGGGCACCCATGGGCTACTTCGCCTCGGCCTTGCGAACGTGCTTGACGACCTTCTCCTGGCCGACCTCGCTGGCGTCCAGCGCCTCAACCGGCTCGTCCCGGACCAGCAGCTCACCGCTGGAGGTGGTGAAGCCCTTCTTGAACTCCGTGATGGCGTCCTTGAGGGTGGTGATGGCGTCGTCCGACAGGTCCTTGGTCTCGCGGATGCCGTCGAAGACGCCCTTGTGGGTGCTCTGCAGGTAGTCGAGGAACTCGGCCTCGAAGCGGCGGATGTCCTCCAGCGGCACGTCGTCGAGCTGGCCGGTGGTGCCGGCCCACACCGAGACGACCTGCTTCTCGACCGGGAACGGGCTGTACTGCGGCTGCTTGAGCAGCTCGACCAGGCGGGCGCCGCGCTCCAGCTGGGCGCGGGAGGCCGCGTCCAGGTCGGAGGCGAAGGCCGCGAAGGCCTCCAGGTCGCGGTACTGGGACAGCGCCAGACGGAGCGTACCGGCCACCTTCTTCATGGCCTTGATCTGGGCGGAACCGCCGACTCGGGAGACCGAGATACCGACGTTGATCGCCGGGCGGACGCCGGCGTTGAACAGGTCGGTCTCCAGGAAGCACTGGCCGTCGGTGATGGAGATGACGTTGGTCGGGATGAACGCCGACACGTCGTTGCCCTTGGTCTCGATGACCGGCAGACCGGTCATCGAACCGCCGCCCATGTCGTCGGAGAGCTTGGCGCAGCGCTCCAGCAGACGCGAGTGGAGGTAGAAGACGTCGCCGGGGAACGCCTCACGGCCCGGCGGACGGCGCAGCAGCAGCGACACGGCGCGGTAGGCGTCGGCCTGCTTGGTCAGGTCGTCGAAGACGATGAGGACGTGCTTGCCCTGGTACATCCAGTGCTGGCCGATGGCCGAACCGGTGTACGGGGCGATGTACTTGAAGCCCGCGGGGTCGGAGGCCGGAGCGGCGACGATGGTGGTGTACTCCATCGCGCCCGCCTCCTCGAGGCGGCCGCGGACCTGGGCGATCGTGGAGCCCTTCTGGCCGACGGCGACGTAGATGCAGCGAACCTGGCGGTTCGGGTCGCCGGAGAGCCAGTTCTCCTTCTGGTTGAGGATGGTGTCGACCGCGATCGCGGTCTTGCCGGTGCCGCGGTCGCCGATGATCAGCTGACGCTGGCCGCGGCCGATCGGCGTCATGGCGTCGATCGCCTTGAGGCCGGTCTGCAGCGGCTCCTTCACCGGCTGACGCTGGACCACCGAGGGGGCCTGCAGTTCGAGGGCGCGACGGCCCTCGGCCTGGATCGGGCCCTTGCCGTCGAGCGGGTTGCCCAGGGGGTCCACGACGCGGCCGAGGAAGTCGTCGCCAACCGGGACCGACAGGACCTCACCCGTGCGGCGGACCTGCTGGCCCTCCTCGATGCCGCTGAAGTCGCCCAGGACGACCGCGCCGATCTCGCGGACGTCGAGGTTCAGTGCCAGGCCGCGGGTGCCGTTCTCGAACTCGAGCAGCTCGTTCGCCATCGTCGAGGGCAGACCGGAGATATGGGCGATGCCGTCCCCGGCGTCGACGACGGTCCCGATCTCCTCGCGCGCGGCACCTTCCGGCTCGTACGCCTGGACGAAGCGCTCAAGGGCGTCCCGGATCTCGTCCGGCCGGATCGTAAGCTCCGCCATCTCTTTCTTGTCTCCCTATTCGCCTCAGCCGGCCAACCGGCGGCGGACTTCTTCGATACGTCCGGCGATCGTGGTGTCGATGTAGTCGTCTCCGACCCTCACGGAGAATCCACCGAGCACCTTCGGGTCCACCTCGACGTTCAGGTGGACGTCTCGCCCGTAGGTGGCTCGCAGCCAAGCCGCGAGCCGCTGCTTCTGCTGCTGCGTGAGCGGCACCGCGCTGCGGACCACGCCCACCAGGCGCTCGCGCGCCCGCGCGACGATCCAGCCGAACTCCTCCAGTGCCGACTCCAGGCTACGTCCCCGCGGATGCACGACGACCTGGGTGACGAGCCGGATGGTGGAGGGAGCGGCCTTGCCGGCGAGCAGCGTGGCCAGCAGGTCACGCTTGCGCTCGGCCGGGACGGCCAGGTCGGCGAGCGCACGGCGCAGCTCCGGGTTGGCGGCGAGGATGCGGCCGAAGCGGAACAGCTCGTCCTCGACGTCGTCGAGGCGGCGGTCCGACTCGGCCTCGGCGGCCGCGGACATCACGCCGATGCGCTCCAGAGCGTCCGGCAGGTCGCCGGCGCGGGACCACTTGGCCCTGACCGCGGCGACCGTGATCTCCAGCGCGGCGTCGCCGACCTTGCCCTGCAGCAGGGAGCGCACGACGCTCTCCTTCTGCTCGGCCGGGCGCGAGGGGTCGGAAAGGCCCCGGCGCAGCCCGTGCTCGCGGTCGAGCAGGTCGGCGACGGCGAACAGCTCCTCGGCGAGGGCGCCGAGGTCGGCCGACACGGCGGCGGTGTTGAACCGCTCCTCGACCTCCGTGAGGGCGGTCCTGCTGAGGCCGCGCATCAGCGGACCGCCTCCGGCCGGGCCTCGAGCTCTTCGAGGAACCGGTCGACGATGCGGCGCTGACGGACCTCGTCCTCGAGCGACTCACCGACGATCCGGCTCGCCAGCTCGGTGGCCAGGCGACCGATCTCGCCGCGCAGCTGGTTGAGCGCCTGCTGACGGTCGGCCTCGATCTGGGCGTGCGCCGCCTCGATGATGCGCCGGGCCTCGGCCTGGGCCTCCTCGCGGAGCTCGGCCTTGATCTGGGCGCCCTGCTCCCGGGCCTCCTCGCGGAGGCGGGCCGCCTCCTGGCGGGCCTCCGCGAGCTGAGCCCGGTACTGCTCCAGAGTGCGCTGGGCTTCGGCCTGGGCGTCCTCGGCCTTCTTGATGCCGCCCTCGATAGCCTCGGTCCGCTCGGCCAGCGTCTTCTGGATACGCGGGGTGAGGATCTTTCCGACGACGAGGAAGACGACGAGGAAGGCGAAGCTGCCGACGACCAGCTCGTATGCGTGCGGGATGAGGGGGTTCTCCCCCTCAGCCGCCAGGAGCGTAGCTGCCATAGTCATAGGTGCAGCCTTCCTTCAGAGTGGGTACGTCAGCGGTAGATGAAGGGGGCGACGAGGCCGATCAGGGCCAGCGCCTCGGTGAGAACGAAGCCGAGCAGCATGTTCTGCCGGATGAGGCCGTACGCCTCGGGCTGGCGGGCGATGGCCTGCACGCCCTGACCGAAGATGATGCCCACGCCGATGCCGGGGCCGATGGCGGCGAGGCCGTACCCGATCGCGCCAAGGTTGCCGGCGACTTCAGCGAGAACGCTCATTGCTGTTCTTCCTTTACTGGTCGGCCGGTGAGTCCTGACTCACCGGTCTGGTCTACGTCCGAGGGGGCGAATCTGTGGCGACCGTCAGTGGTCGGGGTGCAGCGAGCCGCCGATGTACATGGCGGCCAGCATGGTGAACAGGAAAGCCTGCAGGAACTCGATGAACATCTCGAAGCCGGTCATCGCGATCGTCATGATGACGCCCAGCACGCCGAGGCCGGAGCCGAGCGGCGTGAGCTTCTCGAAGAGGAACCAGAACCCGACGGCGCTGAAGAAGGCCAGGATCAGGTGTCCGGCGAACATGTTCGCGAAGAGCCGGACGGCGTGCGTGAAGGGCGCGATGATCAGGTTCGACAGGAACTCGATCGGCGCGAGCAGCACGTAGATCGGCTTGGGCAGCCCCGCCGGGAACATCATGTTCTTGAAGTAGCCGACGAAGCCCTGGTGCTTGATGCCCAGGTAGATCTTGATGATGTAGATCAGGGCCGCCAGCACCGCGGGGAAGGCGATGTGCGACGCGACCGGGATCTGGATCAGCGGGACGACACCGAAGAGGTTCCACAGCAGGATCAGGAAGAACAAGCTGAGGAGCAGCGGCATCCACCGCTCGGCGTCCTTGCCCAGGAACGGGCGTGCCACCTGGTCGCGGACGAACTGGTAACCCATCTCGCCGATGTTCTGCATGCCCCGGGGCACGAGCTTGGGGTTGGCGAAGGCGCTCCACGCCAGAGCGCACACCACGATGGCGCCGAAGATCGCCATCAGCACCGGCTTGGTCAGCCAGGACGGCGCGCCGTCCCACAGCGGCGGGAAATCGAAGATGGACGGTCCCGGCGCCGTGAAGTCTTCGGCGACGAGCATGAGGGGGAGGGTCACTTGGCCACCTCGCCTACCTGCCCGGGACCGAATGCCCGAAGCATGTGCTTGTTCGTCCGTTCGCTACGCTCGCGCACGGGCGTTCCCTTCAACGATTGGATCAACAGAAGAGCGTGGGAAGCGGGCCGGCTATCAGCGGCCGTACTTCAGATAGACGAGGTAGGCAGCCAGCCCGACCCCGAGAATGACGCCTATGGGGATGAACGCGTGCACGCCGGTCCACCAGCTCAGCAACCAGCCGAGGCCGCCCCACACCAGGATCCCGGACAGCAGATAGCTGGGGACCGACCAGGCGGCGTCGGCGAAGTCGCGGCCGTCGGTCTCGGGCCTGCGCTCCTGTTCGCTCATCGCGGGCACGACGATAGCAGGAGCCATGCGGGCTAGTCATATCGGGCTGCCCCGTACGAGTGGTCATCCGCGGCCCTGCCCCGGAACCTTCGCCTCGGGTTCCACGTAGAGCATCTTCAGTTTCATGAATCCGCGCATCTCGCCGATGGTCCAGGCGAGCGTGCAGCCGATGACGCTCAGCGCGAACACCCGGGAGTCGAACGCGGTCGTGCCTTCGAAAGCGTTCAGCATCGCCATGATCGCGAGGACCTTGACGACGTACCCCACCACGGCGGCCGCCATCATCGCCATCGGCGAGATCCGCCCGGCCCAGGAGACGACGGCCAGGCCGACGGTGAAGAAGGCGGCGACGAGAAGGAGGCCGATGCCCGCGCCCAGGGCGCCCTTGACACCGGTCGTGAACACCGCGACGACGACGACGGCGAGACCGACGATCAAGGTCGGCACGGCGGCGCCTTTGAGCACGCGCACGTCGTTGGCCTGCATCGGGACTCCAGAATCGGTTATCAAACGAGCGATTGCTACCTACTCGGGCGTCGTCGTCCTCGGCCCTCGCTAGTGAAAGCTATCACAAGCCCCGGAGCGCCACCTTTACCTGGTGTTTCGGGTCGGCATCAACGACGGCTCAGCGGAAGGTGCCGGTGTCGGCCCGGGACGTGGTGGAAGGCCCGTCCGGGGTGCCGCCGGAGTCCTTGGCGGGGTACGGATGCCTGCCTTGTGCGGGAAGTCCGCCGGGGGCGGCGGCGCCGGGGTAAGCCGCCTGACCGGGGGTGACCGGAG